>SLMF01000711.1 GCA_007133715.1 Planctomycetaceae bacterium | reverse complement strand
TGGATGGAACGGTCAATACGACGGATGTGTCGTTCACGGAGTACACCGACCTGATCGTTCGCAACGGCGGGACCTTGAATCTGACGGGAGCGACCGTCTCGGGGGGGAATGTATCCGGTGACGATTCGCGGGTGGAGTTCCAAGCCGGCGCCTCGGCCATGATTCGGTTCACCAAGTTCAACATCCCGCTGACAATCCATTCCTTGGCCACGACCAATGTCCACCACAACGATTTTGCCAACGCCACGGTCGTCCTTACAGGCAATCCTGACGACACCGTGGTGCTGCAGCGCAACTGGTGGGGAACGGTGATTGCATCCGAGATCGAATCCCGGATTGTTGCTTGGCACAATGATCCCAATCGGCCTCGTGCAGATTACTCATTCTGGCTTATGGGGCCGGAAGACACCAAAATTGGCTTCTTTATCACACACATTTCTCCGACACAGTATCTCAGTCGTGACATCCAGCACATCGATGTCACGTTCAATCACGAGGTGCTCGCTGACACATTTACCGCCGAGGACGTTCGCATGTTTGGGCCGGATGGCCCTGTGGCAATCACGGATATCACGGGAGTCTCGGAACGGACGTATCGCGTGGAATTCGAGTCGCTTACCGCAGACGGTGAATTCGCTTTATCCATTGGCCCGGATATTCTGAACTTCGAAGGTCGTCCGATGGATCAGAATTTGGACGGGATTCCAGGCGACGCGTATGAGGATGTCTTCCGTGCTACCTTGATCCGCGATTCCGTCGCGCCCTATGTCGTAGGCCACGCACCCGGGGGCAATCTCGCCGGCACCCTGTGCTTTTTCGACCTTGAGTTCAGCGAACCGATCGACGTCGCCTCGCTTACTCCTCAGGCAGTGGCGATCGTCATGGACGATGACAGCACCGCTCAGCCGGAACGTTACGAAGTCCTTTCCGAAACCATCTACCGCGCCTGGTTGCCCGACCTGCCCACCGTCGGCCCGCTGACGCTGCGCGTGGGGCCGACCATCACGGACCTGGCCGGCAATATGCTGGACCAGAACGGTGACGGCCAGTTCGGCCAACCCGATGATGTCTATGAAGAATTGATCGAGATGCTCGACGCCCATTTCGAGGTATCCAATGTCACAGCGCCCCCAGCGGTGATCGGCATCGACCCCCTGACGGTCACGTGGGAGGTCGAATACCTCGGACAGGGCCTCGAGGGCACCACGCCTGCGCCCCGCATCGACCACTGGACGGATCGGATTATCCTCGCTCGCGATCCCTTTCTTGGCGGGGATGGCGAGGTGCTGGTAGAAGAGGTTTCCTACGACACTGGAATTTCGCCGGGCGAATCGTACTCCGGCACGTGGTCGGGGATACTGCCCGACCATGTATCCGGCGAATTTTACGTGTTCGTGACGTCGGGAGTAGGGAATCAGCTTCCCAAGCCCGGCTACCAGCACGTCGGCATGTCGCCGGACACGACCCACGTGAGCCGCTGGCTGGAGGTGTCCGGAACGATTTCCGAGGACACCGAGTGGCGAGGACTCATTCAGTTGTCGGGGACCGTGACGGTCGCCCAGCAGGCCACGTTGACGATCGCGCCGGGGACCGTGGTCAAGTCGCTCGGCGGTGCGCTGGACGTTCACGGGACTGTCATGGCACTGGGGACAACGGCAGCGCCCGTGATCTTCACTTCGTGGCTGGATGACACGGCTGGTGGCGATGCCAACGAGGACGGCGGCGCAACGACGCCAGCGCCGGGCGACTGGACGGGACTGATCGTGCGAGGAACCGGACATGCGAGGCTGAAGAATTTCGAGATCAGGTATGCGACGACAGCCATCAATGCCGACTATCAGGGCGCACAGGTCGAGCTGTCAGCAGGCATCCTGCGCGACAGCAGCCAGTACGGGATCTATGTTTGGCGGCCCTATGTCGATGTATCGGCCGAGAATGTGGTGGTTGCGAACAGCGGTCAGACCGGCATCTTCATGCGAGCGGACTCTCGCGGGACGTTTACGAACTGTACCATCGTGGGCAATGGATTCGGTGCCAGCGGCTATCGCCGCGCGGGCATCCACATCGGCGCTGCGACGATGGTGTTCGACAACTGCATCGTGGCCTTCAACGCCAATGGGATCGACCACACCTGGGCGGATCCCAGCGAGACCATCGTTCGCCACTCCCTTTTCTACAATCCTGCCGGCCAGAATATCATCTGGACCGCCGGCGGGCCGGAACCAAGACTCGATCGGAATAACAATATCGTTTCTGATCCCCTCTTCGTCGACCGAGCGGCAGGCAACTACGAATTGGCCGCCTTCTCCCCTGCCATCGACGCCGGTCGCGCGATCGGCGCCCCGGCGACCGACATCCTCGGCCGCCCGCGTTTCGAGGACTTGGGCCTGGAGAATCTTGGCTCGGGCTATCCTTCCTACGTCGACATCGGCGCCTACGAGCGGCAGGAGTCGAGCCTGCCGTATGCCGATCTGGCCCTGGTTTCCGTGTCGGCCTCGCCGTTGGACGTGGCCGCAGACGATCCCCTTACGGTCACCTGGAGCGTCGAGAACACCGGCCAGCGCAATCTGACGGATGCTTGGATCGACGCCATCTACCTGTCCAGCGATCCGCATCTCAGCACCAGCGGCGACCGCCTGCTGGCCGAGATCCCTCGCGCGGAAGCGTTGGACGTGGGAGCAAGCTACACACGGACTTGGACCGGAACGATCCCGGACGACGTGGCCGGCCCGCAGTACGTGATCGTGCGGACGAACAGCGGCCGCGCGTTCCGCGAGGTGTCCTCGGTGAACAACACGCGGACCTTCGATCGGGTCATCGCCGTGGCCATCCCGACGCTCACGACCGACGCGCCGCAGACCGGGCACGTCGGCCGGGGCCAGTGGGCTTATTACCGTTTCGACGCCGAAGCGGGCCGTTCGGTGTTGTTCGAACTGGATTCGGCGGTCTCCAGCGGGGCAGTTCATCTGTACCTCCGCCGCGGCGCGATCCCCACCGTTTCGTCCTACGACGTGGCCGCCACGGCCTTCAACCGGCCGGATCAGGAACTCCGGCTGCTGGAACCTTCGGCCGGCGTCTACTACCTCGGCGTGTACGGTTCGTCGCTGGGTGCCGGCGGCACAGATTTCACCCTGACCGCCCTGCCGACCGATCCGGAAATCCGCCAAGTAACACCCGGCAGCGTGGGCAACACCGGCCCGGTGACCGTCGAGATCGTCGGCGACAACTTCACCCGCGCGGCGCAGGTGAACCTTGTTGGTCCCGACGGCATCACGGTCATCGAAGGAGAGCCGTGGTTCCAGGACGCCTCGACGCTGTACGCCACGTTCGACTTGGCCGCTGCTGCCGCGACGCCCGGCATGTACGACGTGATTGTCACACTGCCGGGGCTGGAGCCTGTGGCGAAGCCCGAGGTGCTGACCGTCGAGGAAGGCGGAGCGGCCAGCCTGGCGACGAACTTGAACGTCCCCGCTTTGGCCCGACCGGGCCGTAATGCACACTTGACCCTCCAATACACCAATACGGGCACGATCGATCTGCCCAGCCCGATACTGACCCTCCAGAGCCGGGAGGATGTCGCCTGGCTGGTAGCCGACCCTTATGGCGCGGAAGTCTGGAACGAGGGTGCGGCGGTCAGTTTCCTGGCCCTCAGTTCCAGTGGTCCCGCAGCCGTCTTGCGTCCCGGCCAATCCGAGACCTACGCGATCACCGTGCGCACGCCCTTTGAATTGGGCAACATACCGTTTACTCTGTACGCTTTCGGCGCTCCAGACGATGCCGAACTGGACGACCCGTTGGATTGGGAGCAACTTGGCGAAGATCTCCGGCCGACGGACCTGCACGACGAGGCTTGGGAGCCACTACTGGCGCGGCTTCAGGCCCAGATTGGCATCACCTGGGGCGACTACCTGGACGTGCTGCGCGACAATGCCAATCACCTGGCCGAGATCGACTTGCGGGTGTACGATCCTGCGGAACTGTTCACTTTTGAGTTCATTCAAGCCACGTCGATGGGTCTTCCGGCAACCATGGAAGCGGCTCAAGATGCCTTTGCTCCGTCGCCCGGATTGCCGCTGAGCTTCGAGCGGTACTTCGTGCCCGAGCCGGTCCGACGCGCACGGTTGGGACCGTTGGGCCGCGGCTGGATGCACTCGTACCAGATCCGGCTGTACGAACGGTCGGATGGCTCGATCGCCATCCACGGCCCGAGCATCGGTTTGGACCGCAGTTTCCAGCCCGACGGCAGCGGCGGTTATCTGGCCGGCGCCGGCGACCATGCCACACTGACCGCCCAGCCCGGCGGGGAATTCCTGCTGACTGAGCAGAACGGGCTCAGATATTTCTTCCGCTCCGACGGCCAATGGCGGTGGATTCAGGACAACAATACCAATCGTTTGACGGCCTCCTATGGCCCGGAGGGACGCATGGTCATGATCGCCCACTCCAGTGGCGACCATTTCACGTTCGAGTACGATGCCGCCGGCCGGCTCGTGGAACTCATCGACCACGTCGGTCGGGCCACCCACTATGCCTACGATGCCACGGGCGAACACCTGCTCTCAATCACCGGGCCGGACGGCCAGTCGACCACCTACACGTACCTGACCGGCGCCGGGCCGCTTCTCGATCATCATCTGACCTCGATTACTTATCCCGACGGGCTGCAACTCCAATTCAGTTATGACGACCTGGGCCGGCTTGCCGGCCGGTATCATGCCGGTGGTGAGGAAGCGATGGAGTACACCTACAGCACAGGCGGCAAGACGATTGTCTCCGATGCCTTCGGCAACGCCATGACGATCTGGTCCGACAGCCGCGGGCGGAACGCAATGGTCGAAAATGCGCTAGGCCACCGCACGCGCATGAGCTACGACGTGGCGGGCAATCTGGCGACCAGGGTCGGCCCCACGGGGCTTGCGGCATCCTTTACCTACGATGCCGTGGGTAACCTGATCGCCACACGCGACCCGATGGGCTACGAAACGACCTTCGGTTACGGCGGCCCCCACAACAACCTGACGCTGGTCCGTGACGCCCGCGGAAATGCTCTCCGCTACAGGTACGACGCTGCCGGAAATCTCTCGCGCATTACCTACGAAGACGGCAACCACGAGGACTTCCTGTACGACAACGCCGGGAACCTGCAGGTCTGGGTGAACCGCCGCGGCGAAACGATCACCTACAGCCACAACGCCCGCGGCCAGCTTGTCGGTAGGACGGTTCCGGACACGTCAGGCGCAGTGGACTACTTGTACACTTACGACGCCGCCGGCAACCTCACGTCGGCGACCGGTCCCGAGGGCACGACGGGTTTCACGCATGACTCGGATACCCAGCGCTTGGTACGGATCGACTATCCACCCATCGGCGACAAGCCGATCTACCTGGCTTTCGAGTACGATGCCGCCGGCCGCCGTAGCAAGAGCACGGACCAGGAAGGGCACGTACTGAACTACTTTTACGATGCCGTGGGACGGCTCGACCAAATGACCGACGCTACGGACGAGTTGGTCGTCGACTACGAGTACGACGCCAACGGCCGGCTGGTCCGCAAGACGCTGGGCAACGGCGTCTACACCAACTACGAGTACGACGCCGCCGGCCAACTCGTCAGCCTTGTGAACCGTCACCCCGACGATACGGTCCTTTCCCGCTTCGACTACACCTACGACGCCTTGGGCCGTCGCGTGGCCTTGGACACCCACTACGGCCAGTGGACATACGAGTACGACGACAACGGGCAGCTCATCCGGGCCGGGCTCGTCTCGACCGATCCCGATGTCGATGACCAGGATCTGATCTACGTTTACGACGCCGTGGGCAACCGGATTCGGACCATCATCAACGGAGAAGAGGCGGAGTACACCACGAACAATATGAACCAGTACGTTGAGGTCGGCGATCGGACGTATGTGTTCGACGCCGACGGCAATTTGACCCAGGAGATCGGCCCGGACGGCACGACCACCTATACCTACGACCACGAGAACCGGCTGATTGCCGTCACGCGCGGCGACGACGCTTGGCAGTACCTCTACGACACCTTGGGCAATCGTATCGGCGTCGACGAGAACGGCAGTGTGACGCGCTACGTCGTCGACCCCATCGGGCTTGGCAACGTGGTGGGTGAGTACGACGCCGCGGGAAATCGCGTCGCAAACTACGATCATGGCCACGGTCTGCTCAGCCGAGGGGATGGTTCGGGAGCCCCCGGATATTACACCTTCGACGCGCTCGGTAACACCAGTGAATTGACGGGGATGGGAGGCGTGGTTCACAATACATATGCCTTTCGCCCCTTCGGAGAATTGATCCTGGATGCTTCGCTTCTCGCTAACCCGTTTGGTTTCGTGGGCCAATGGGGCGTGATAACCGAGGCTAGTGGATTGAACCACATGCGGGCTCGCCACTACCTGCCGGAAATCGGCGTTTTTTCCGCGATGGACCCCATTGGACTTAACGGTGGTGACGTCAATCTATACAGCTATGCCTATAATGATCCTGTTTCGATGCTAGACCCGGAAGGAACCTGTCCAATAACTCTTACTGTCCTGGTGATTCTCGGAAAGAAACTGGGCTTCGGAGCCGGAATTGCTGTTTTGGGTGGCAAAGCTGCTGTTTTGGGTGGCAAAGCTGCTGGATTCGGTACGAAAGTGTTGGCTACCGGAGGAGCTACCGCAGGTTTTGTTGCCAAGCATGCAGGTCTCCTGGGGAAGAAGGCAGTGGCTTACGCGACGGACACGGCAGATGTTGTCGCGAAACAAGTAATTAGACCGACGTCTGATTTCGTGCAGTATCGCGTCGTGCCTGAGGTGAAGATTCTTGGAATGCAAGTCCTGACGAATACTCACGTTCAGGCACGATTGCAAGGTTTTGCGGCTGGGCAACTGTTGCAACATACGCCTATTGGTGATTGGTTGACAAACGCTTACACTCGCATCCGCGCCTCCATCACTCCCGAGGACAAATTCGGCCCGGCGGGTTATGACGACCCCGACACCGAACCCGGCGACGAGCAAAGGTTCATCTTGCCTGGGCAGGTGATGGAGTACCGCATCGAGTTCTGGAACGAGGAGGATGCCGAGGTTCCCACGCAGGATGCGGTGATCTTCGATTGGCTCGATCCGGAGGTGTTTGACGTCTCGACGTTCGAGTTCACTCGCATCGGGTTCTTGGACTGGGACATGCCCCTGCCCGGCGATCAGGCTGTCGACGTGCGGATCGATACCCGGCCGAGCATGAACATTGCCGTCGAGGTCCGGGCGGGTTGGGAAATGGACGTGTTCGGGCTGGACGATCCCACCGGCAAACTGGTCTGGTGGTTCCACACGGTCGATCCGGTCACCGGCGACTACCCCGAGGACCCGATGGCCGGCTTCCTGCCGGCGTTCAACCCGGAAACCCGCTACGAGTTGGGCTGGGTCGAGTTCCGCGTGAAGGTCTGGGACGACCTGCCCAGTGGCACGCGGATCGAGAACCAGGCGTTCGTGCAGTTCGACTTCATGCCGAATCCCAAGACTGGTGAGGAATGGGGCCCCGCTCCGCCCGATGGCCCCTGGGTGAACACCATCGACGCCGGGCCGCCCACGAGCTGGGTGGAGCCGCTGCCCGCGGTCGTCAATCCGCCCGAGTTTTTGGTCACATGGGACGGCGCGGACGACGAGGGCGGGTCGGGCATCGCCACGTACGATATCTACGTCTCGACCGACGGCGGTCCCTTCACCCGCTGGCTGAAGGACGTCGCCGACTCGTCGGCCCTGTTCCCAGGCGAGCCGGGCCGCACCTACGCCTTTTACAGCGTCGCCACCGACAACGTGGGCCACCGGGAGCCGATGCCGGTCGACCCCGATACGGCGACCTATGTGAACATCGCCCCGTCCATCGCAAGCTTGACTGCCGTTCCCGACCCGGTGGTACGGGGCGCCCCCCTGACCTTGACGGCGACTGAAGTAGCCGATCCGGATGGCGAAATCGAAATCGTGGCGTTCTACCGCGATACCAACGGCGACGGCGCGTGGGACGAAGACGACGAACGGCTCGAAGGCACCCTTCAGGTCACCAACGGCGACTGGAGCTTGACCGTTTCCACGGCCGAGTGGGAACTGGGCGAGCACACGCTATTCGCGCGAGCCCGGGACAATCACGACGGCTGGAGTGAACCGGTTGCGACAACCATCTTCGTGGACCAGGTCGGCGGGACACGGATCGATATGACGGTTGTCGACGAGCCTACAGCGACGATCGGCAACGGGGAAGTCGCAACGCTGCCCGACAGTGCGGATTGGGTGCACGAGTGGCAGTTGTTCTGGGTCGAGATCTGGGTCAGCACGCCGGAGACGACGACGGTGGGCGTGGCCGGAGCGACGGTGGATCTGCAGTACTACGCGGACTATGTGACGGCGATGGAGATCGTGCACGGCCCGGCGTTCAACGTGGACCCGTCGGGAACGATCGACGACACCCAGGGGCTGGTCAGCGGGATCGGTGGCGGGACGGAATTGACGGACGTGGGCGACGATGCTTACGTGCTGTTGGCTCGGGTCCGGTTCATTTCGACCGGTGATGACCAGGTGCCAGTGGACGCGGCGGGACGGAACATCGGTCCATACGGCATGGAGCTGACGTTGGCCAGCGGCCAGACGGAACTCGTGGACGTTGGGCCGGTAGTGCCCGACTTGGGCGGAGCGCCGGCGACGGAACTATGGGCGGTGATGTACGACATGGAGGACAGCAATCAGATCGACTTCGGGGACCTGTCTTTCTTTGCTGCGGCGTTCGGTCATACGGTGGACGAAAATCCCGAACCGCCGTATGTCTGGTGGGCGGACTTTGACAAGTCGGGCCGTGTCGATTTCGGCGACCTGGCGTTCTTCGCGCCCAATTTCGGCAAGACTCGCGAGGCGGTGCAATCGGGCGAGCAGACGCTGGTCTTCCCACCCAACTTCCCGGATGCTTGGCGAGGCGAATCAGGCACGGGGCAGGGCGAAAGTGAGAGTGAAAGTGAAAGTGAAAGTGAAAGTGAAAGTGAGAGTGAAGGTGAGGGTGAAGCGAGAAGGCAGGAAGGGGCTTGGGAGTCGTCGGCGGACGGCGTTCGTTTGGCGGGGGGATTCCGCGGTTTGCAGCAGTCCGCAGCGATGCCGTGGCAGTGGGGATCGGCGGTGGACGAAGCTCATGCGGCTTTGCGGGCGGAAGCATCATCAGGTTTGTCCCGGGCAACGACAGGGCCCGAGGCTCGGCCGGCTGTGCACTTGCGGCAGGAATCTACTGTCAGCCTGTACTCCCGAAGCGAGAGACCGGCTGCCATGTCCGGCGAGCGTCCGGAGCGTCGGTTCGAAGACTGGGAGCCGTTGGAAGAACTGCTGCCGTCGCTGGCCGAACCACCGGCCAGCCGGTTGACGGACGACCTGCTGAACCCGCACGACGCCCTTTTTACCCAGATCGGCCGCTGAAACGAGCGGCGGCACGGCTCGCCCGACTGGCCGAAAGCGGGCAGGAAAATTGGGGCAGGAATATGGTTGATGAGAATACGCACTTTTTCATTTGTTGTGCACGGGTCTCTGATGTTGTGCGTGGGTCTCTGATGTTGTGCGTGGGTCTCTGATGTTGTGCGTGGGTCTCTGACCCCGCACAGCTCGCGACCGTAGGTCTCCCCCGCGAGTAGTGCCGGGGCGTTTGTGGCATGGCATGTGGAATGGTGCTTGTTGGGAGGAGAAACCTGCGGTCGAAGCGTTCGGCGGGGTCAGAGACCCGCGCCAAACGGAGAGACCCGCGCCGAACGGAGAGACCCGTGCCGAACGGGGTGCCGGAAGGTGCAGATTGCGGCGGAGCGTTAGTCCGCCGACAACGGATCGGAAGGCGAAAGTTATTTTTCGGAAAGGGAAAGACCATGACGCGAAGATTCGGACATTTGGGAAAACCGGGCGAATGCGAAGTCCGACAAGGGAAACGCAGAAGATCGCGGGGGCCGCGGCGGCGCAGGTTGCGGTTCGAAGTACTCGAGGATCGGCGCGTGCTGTCGACGGTGTTCGTGGTGAACTCCCTGGAGGACAATACGCTGGAGGACGGGTTGATCACGCTGCGCGAGGCGATTGCCGCAGCCAATTGCGGGTGCCAGGTCGGGGATGCTCCGCCGGGCGGCGAATTCAACGAGATCCACTTCGATCCTTCGTTGGCGGGCGGAACGATCCGTCTGGCCGGAGCCAGCACGCCGTTCATGGTGGCTGCCAACATCACGATCGTCGGCTTGGGCAGCGACCAATTGACGATCGACGGCGACGTGAACCAGGACGGCACGGGCAATTCACGGCTGTTCGAAGTCAACGCCGGCGCGACGCTGTCCCTGTCCGATATCACCCTGACCAACGGATACGCCAGCGAAGGGACCTCCGGCGGAGCGATCTACACCGACGGCACCCTGGTGCTGAACGATTGCGTGTTGTCGAACCACTACGCCAGCAACGACGGCGGAGCAATCTATGCCTCGACCGACAGTCCCTCGGTGACCTTGACCGCTTGCGAGGTCACCGATAGCACCGCGTTGCGAGACGGTGGCGGGATCTTCAGTCGGACACAACTGCAGATTTCGAACGATAGCCTGATTGAAAATAATTCGGCCGGATCAAACGGCGGCGGCATTGCCCAGTCAGGCAGATCAGCGATGATCGATCAATCCATCCTCCGCGGCAATATCGCCCACTCGGGAGGTGGGATTTACAGTAGCGGGTCGCTTCAAATCATCAACAGCAGCGTGGTTGAAGAGAACTCGGCGGCAAATCAGGGTGGAGGCTTTTGGGCCAGAGGCGAACTGACCATCAGCGATAGCAGGGTGGCCGACAACACAGCCACATGGGGAGGTGGCGGCTACGCTCGCAATGACGCGTTGGCGGTGCTCACGAACGCAACTTTTCAAGAGAACACTGCGTCTACGCGGGGCGGGGCTTGGTTCTCTCACCGCGAGCGGCCCGTGCAGATCATCGGCTGCACGTTTGTAGACAACCACGCAGGGCAGTATGGCGGAGCGGCTGACGGACTCAATTCGGCAGAGATTCAGCAGACAGAATTTGTGAGAAACACGGCCGGCTGGCGCGGCGGTGCGATCTACTCCCCCGGCCACTTGATGATTTCGGATAGCCGGTTCGAGGAGAACAGCGCAAACTGGGGAGGAGCATTGAACACCTGGGAGTGGGCTCGCGTGACGCTGGAGTCATCCGAGTTTAAGCGCAACACGGCGCGGCAGGGAGGTGGAGCTATCCACCAGGAAGGGAGCGGAGTGCTGTTTGTCACCCAGTCGTTGTTCGAGGAGAATTCCGCACGTGAGGCCGGCGCTATCCGAAACCGGGGTGCGGGCATGTTTTTCAACAGCACGTTCCGCTTGAACCAGGCAACGCAGCACGGCGGTGCATTCGTTACCTTTGGCGACAATTTCACCTCGACCATTCAAGGATGCTTGATGGAACAGAACGAGGCCGGGACGAACGGTGGGGCCATCTGGACCGACCAACGGCGTATGGAGATTTCCGCGACCACAGTTCAAGACAACTCGACACACGGCGCCGGTGGTGGCATCTACGTGGCCGCTGGGCTACTTTCCCTGACTGACAGCCTGGTTTCCGCAAACACGGCCGAAACCGGGCGGGCTGGTGGCATTTGGGTCGACCGATCGGCCGAGTTGGCTCTGTCGAACACGACCGTCTCGGGCAACGAGGCGCATGCCGCTGGCGGTGGTCTGTACTTCCACAGTAACACGAACGTAGCCACGCTGGTCAACGCCACCGTGACGGGTAACCGAGCCGACTTCAACGGAACTTCGGGGCAACCCGGTGGCGGCATCTACAACGCCGCCGGCAATGTCCTGCTGCAGAACACCATCGTGGCAGGCAATTTCCGGGGGATCGGCGAAACCGCGTCCGACATTCAGGGACAAGTCGATCTAGCTTCGACGCACAATCTGGTCGGGGATGCATCGAGCGCCGGTGGACTGGTCGACGGCGTTGCTCACAACCTGGTCGGAGTCGATCCGCAGCTCGGTCCGCTGGAGGACAACGGCGGGCAAAACATGACGCATGCGCTTCTGCCCGACAGTCCGGCCATCGATGCCGGCGACAACGCCCTGGCCCTGGCGCCGGACAGCGAGCCGTTGTGGTACGACCAGCGCGGTTATGACTTTGACCGCTTGGTCGGTTTGCACGTCGATTTGGGCGCGTATGAGTACCAGCAACCGGGCGGGGAGCTTCACGGCCGCAAATGGTTCGACCTGAATCACGACGGTCAGCCCGACGACCACTGGGGTTTGTCGATTGTGACCAACGGCAGTTTCGAACAAGGGACCCCCATCCCTAGCTGGGGTTGGGTGCAAGTGTATGCTGGTTGGAACAGGATTTCGGGTTGGCAGGTCATGCGGGGCGTGGACCGGATTAGCACGGCTTTCGCGCCTGCCGAGGGATCGCATAGCATCAATCTGAACCGCGCTGACGCCGGGGCCATCGCCCAGACGTTGATCACGGAGCCCGGGCGGCGTTACCGCGTGCAGTTTGCGATGGCTGGTGCACCGTGGGATCCGGCGTTAAAGACCCTGCGCATTTCCGCCGCTGGGACATCCGCCGACTTCACGTTCGATGCCACGGGGCGCACGGCCCAGGACATGGGCTGGGAGACAAAGACCTGGGAGTTCGTCGCCCAGGACGCCGTGACCGTGCTTCGTTTCGAGAGCCTGACTCCCGGCCATGCGGGGCCCGCACTGGACAACGTCGTAGTCCAGCCCTTCGGCCGCGACGACGTGCGGATCTACCTGGACATGAACGGCAACGGCCAGTTCGACCCGGGCGAGCCGCTGACGTTCCTACGGCCCGATGATCCGAACACGACCGACGTCGACGAGACCGGTACCTACCGTTTTACCGGACTGCCCGACGGCGCGTATTCGGTGCGCGAGGTGTTGGCCGACGGATTCCAGCAGCTCACGCCCGCCACGCCGGGGTCGCACGAGGTGCTCATCTCGGGCGGGGAGGCGATCCACGACCTGGACTTCGGGAACCGTTGGGCCGGACAGATCAGCGGCACCAAATTCGTCGACCTGAACAACAACGGCATCCGCGACCGCAACCTGCTGCCGGCCAGTTCGCCGACGGTCATGATGGTGATCGACGTGTCCGACAGCACCGGCCGCCACGCCCGGTTGGGTCTACCCGACATGAACGGTGACGGTGTGGCAGACCGAGTCTTGGACGCCCAGTTGTTTGCCATGCTCGCGTTGTATCAGGAACTGATCGACTTGGGCTGGGGCGACACGGCGGAAGTGGGCGTCGTCGTGTTTGGCTCGGAAGCCGTGGCCTTGGACATGAATCCTGCCACTAGCGATATACAGCTTTTCGCGGCTCCCACGGCCGACGCCGACGGCGACGGGAATTACGACGTGGAGCAGGTGCTGCGTTCGATCCGCAGGGGATACGCCGGTACGACGCCTGCTAGAACCGATTACCAGGCGGCGTTGGACGTGGCGATCCAATCGCTGGCGACGCTACCGCCACAGCAGCCGAAGAGCCTGTTCTTCGTCTCGGATGGCTTGTCGAACAACCCCTGGTCGTTCGCAGAACAAGTAGAACTTCTCGATGCGATGGGCGTCCACCGCGTGGCCTGGGGCTTCGGCCGTATCTGCTCCGGCTGGGGCTTCGGCGATATCTACTACGACGTGGCCGATCTGCGCCGCATCGATCCCTTCGCCGAACAATTGACCAGCACGGCGCAGATTGTCGAGCGGGTGACGGGGCGCAGCCGTAGCGGGGCGGGCGACGGAGCCTGGCTGGAACCGCCGCTGGCCGGAGTGACCATCTATCTGGACGAAAACAATACCGGCCAGCTCGATTGGCAAGACGCCAACGGCAACGGCGTGTGGGACCCGGGCGAAGGCGACCGTTGGACGGTGACCGACGAAGACGGCTGGTATGCCTTCGACAACCTGCCGATCGGCACCT
>SLMF01000602.1 GCA_007133715.1 Planctomycetaceae bacterium | reverse complement strand
GACCCCCAGCGACTCCCATGCCCACGACCGAGACCGATTTGAGCTTTGTCGAGGAAGCCGCCCGGCAGGAAGGCCGCGGTCCCGAGGCGTTGATTCCGCTGTTGCAGAAGTTGCAGGAGCATTATCATTACCTGCCGCCCGCGGCGCTGCGGCGGCTGTGCGATTTGACCGAGATCTCGCCGGCTTCGATCCAGGGTGTTTCCACGTTCTACAGCCAGTTCCGGCACAAGCCGGCGGGTCGGCATTCGGTCTGTGTCTGCGTGGGAACGGCTTGCCATGTCAAAGGCGCGCCGATGGTCATGGACGCCCTGCGCAGTGAACTGAAGCTGAAGTCGGGCGAAGACACCGATGCGGACGGGCAGTTCACGCTGGAACCGGTCGCCTGTCTGGGCTGCTGCACGCTGGCCCCGGTGGTCCAAGTGGACGACACGACCTACTCGCACATCTCGCCCAAGACGGTGCGGGGGATGCTGCGGGACTTTTTGAGCCAGAACGGTCAGGCTCCGTCCGCGGCAGTTGCCCGGGCAAAGGTCGCACCGCAAGGCGAAATCCGCATCGGCTTGGACTCCTGCTGCATCGCCCAGGGCACGCGGAAAGTCCATGATGCGGTAGCCCGGGCATTGGCGGAGAGCGGGGCCCCGGCCGAAATCAAACGCGTCGGCTGCGTGGCCATGTGCTATCAGACACCGATGGTGGAGATCGTACCGTTGGCGGGCCCCACCGGGCTGTATGTGAATGTCCAGCCGGAGGATGCCTTGTCCTTGGTGCTGAAGCATTTCCGACCCCCCACCCTGCTGCGGCGGCTGAGATACGCCATCCAACGCGGGCTGGATCGGCTGCTGATGGATCAAGATGAACCGCCGGCGGTCCGCCGGGCGATCGACACGCGCGACCCCCGGATCTGCCAGTTCATGGGGCCGCAGAAGCACATCGCCCTGGAATCCTTCGGCCAAATCGATCCCAAGGATCTCGACGAGTTCCAGCGGCACGGGGGACTGGACGGCTTGCGGCGTTGTCTGGAAATGACACCCGAAGAGATCGTGGCGCAGGTCCAGCAGAGCGGTCTGCGGGGACGTGGCGGCGCCGGTTTCCCCACCGGGATCAAATGGCAGCGGGTGCAGGAAGCCCAGTCGGACCAGAAGTACATTATCTGTAATGCCGACGAAGGCGATCCGGGCGCGTTCATGGATCGCATGCTGCTGGAGTCCTTTCCGTACCGGGTGCTGGAGGGGATGATCATCGCCGCGCGGGCCATCGGAGCGCACCAGGGCTACCTGTACATCCGGGCCGAGTATCCGGTGGCGGTGCGGCGGATCCGCCAGGCCTTGGCGATCTGCCGGGAACACGGTGTGCTGGGGCCGCGTGTGTTGGGCAGCGATTACGCGTTGGACCTGCAGATCATGGAAGGTGCCGGGGCGTTTGTCTGCGGCGAGGAAACCGCGCTGCTGGCTTCGATGCATGGCCACCGGGGGATGCCGAATCTGCGGCCCCCCTATCCGTCCGAACGCGGCTTGCGCGGCCAGCCGACGCTGATCAATAACGTCGAAACGTACGCCATGGTGCCCTGGATCTTCCGGCACGGGGCCGAAGCCTTCACCCAATTGGGCACCCCCGGCAGCCGCGGGACCAAGGTCTTCTCGCTGGCGGGCAAGGTCGTTCGCGGCGGGCTGATCGAAGTCCCCATGGGAATCACCTTGCGCCAAGTCGTGGACGATATCGGCGGTGGCGTCGCCCCCGGTCGTACCCTGAAAGCCGTACAGGTGGGAGGGCCCTCCGGCGGCTGTGTGCCCGCCGAGCTGGCCGATACCCCGATCGACTACGAGGCTCTGAGCAAGGTCGGCGCGATCATGGGCAGCGGCGGCCTGGTCGTCCTGGATGACTCCGATTGCATGGTCGATATCGCGCGCTACTTCCTCCACTTCACCCAAGACCAATCCTGTGGCAAATGCACCTTCTGCCGCATCGGCACCCGCCGGATCCTGGAGATCCTGGACCGCTTGTGCCAAGGCCAGGCTCGGAAGGACGATCTGGAACGGCTGGAACAACTGTGCCGCGACGTCTGTGCCGGCAGCCTCTGCGGGCTGGGCGCCACCGCACCCATCCCGGTCCTGTCCACCCTGCGGTATTTCCGCGAGGAATACGAAGCGCATGTGCAGGGCCGCTGCCCGGCCGGGCGCTGCCAGGCGCTGGTCGCCTACAAGATCAACGACCGTTGCACCGGCTGCACGCTGTGCGCCCAGCAATGCCCGGTGGACGCCATCCCCCGCACCCCCTACCGCCAGCATACGATCGATCTGGACAAATGCACGCGCTGCGACGGGTGCCGCCAGATCTGCCCGGAAGCGGCGGTTTACGTGGAGTGAAGCATGCCCCAACTCTGGATCGACGATCGCCCGGTCGAAGTGGCTCCGGGCGCCACGCTGCTGGATGCCGCCCGCCTGGCGGGGATCGACGTCCCGACGCTCTGCTACCTGGATGGCTGTCAGGCCTCGACCTCCTGCCAAGTCTGCATCGTGAAGCTGGTCGACCTGAACCGCTTCGTGCCTTCCTGCGGGATGCCGGCGGAGGAAGGCCTGCGGGTGGAGAGCGAGACGGCGGAGGTCCATCATTTGCGGCGGACCGCTTTGGAGTTGCTGTTGAGCGACCACGTGGGCGATTGTTTGGCTCCCTGCTACTTTGCCTGCCCCGCTCACATGGATGTGCCGCAGATGCTGCGCGAGATTGGAGATCAGGATCTGCAGGCCGCGATCGCGACGATCAAGCAGGACATTGCCCTGCCGGCCGTGCTGGGGCGGGTGTGTTCGAAGCCGTGTGAGAAAGGTTGCCGCCGGAAGACGGCCGACGGTCCGGTCGAGGTCTGCGAGCTGAAGCGTTATGTGGCCGATCGCGATTTGGCCCGTGGCGAGCCCTACGTACCCGCGTGCCAGCCGGATACGGGCAAGGGGGTGGCGGTGGTGGGCGCGGGTCCCGCCGGTTTGGCCGCCGCCTTCCATCTGCGGCTGAACGGGCATCGCGTCGCCCTGTTCGAGGCTCGGAACCAATTGGGCGGCCGGCTGCGGCGTGATTTCCCGGAACAGCTGCCGGTCGCGACCTTGGATGCGGAAATCAACGCCCTGCTGCTCACCGGGATCGACGTCCACGCTCCGACCTCGCTGGGGTCCGAACTCTCGCTGGACAAGCTTCGCCGCCAGTACGACGCCGTGCTGCTGGCGGTGGGAGCGGAGGCTGGGCAGCAGGCGGCGGGTTGGGGTTTGGAAACCGCTCGCCGGGGGATTGCGACGGAGGCGGGTACGTTCCAAACCGGCCTGCCCGGCGTGTTCGCCGCCGGTTGCGCCGTGCGGGGCACGGCGATGGTCGTGCGGAGCGTCGCCGACGGCAAAGAAGCCGCCGCCGCCATCCACAGCTTCCTGCTCGGGAAACCGATCACGCCCGTCACTCGCCCTTTCTCCTCAAGAATCGGCAAACTCGAGCATCACGAGCTGGAGGAATTCCTGGCGCTGGCCGATTCCCGACCCCCGCTGGACCAACCGCCCGCTGCCAACGATCCGCTCAGCTTGCCCATCGTCTCGCAACAGGCCGATCGCTGTCTGGGCTGCGGCTGCGTGTCCCACGGCAACTGCCGTTTGGAACGCTACGCGATCCAGTACGGAGCTCAACCCCAACGCTTCCAGGACGGCCGCCGCGCGTTTGTCCAGGTGAATCGTCACGGATCGGTGATCTACGAGCCGGGCAAGTGCATCAATTGCGAATTGTGCATCCAGATTGCCGCTCGAGCGCAGGATGCCCTGGGATTAAGCTTTGTCGGCCGGGGATTCGACGTCCGAATCGGCGTGCCGTTCAACCATACCTTCGAGGAAGCGCTCGGCTCCGTTGCCGCGCAATGCATCGACGCCTGCCCCACGGGCGCGTTGTACCTGTCGCCCCTGCACCAGCGAAAGCTGGCCCGAACTGCCGCTCCTGAGGACCCCTAAGCGGCCGTAACAAAACGGCGTCGGCCTCGGAGAACGCGCCCCCCCATTGGGCGTTTTTTTAGGGCATCTCAGCACAACTCTACTTCTCGTGCCGAATCGACCGACCGTCTACCCCATCCCCCGCTCCCGCTTCATGTACGCACGCCGAACGCTCTCGACGCTTGACAGGCGTCCTCGCCCGTACCAGAATTATGGGCGGTTCGTCGACGGCGAACGCCTTGTCCCCGGTGTCTTCTTCGCTTTCCTCCCCGCATTCCGGGAGCCGATCATGAAGGGCCGTTTTCTGTCGGCCGTTGTCCTGTCGCTGGTGGCGGCCGGTTGCGGCCCCTCGCATGAAGAGACGATTCGCCAACGCAGCGAATTGCTGATCGGCTATCTGGTCGATCAGGACTACGCCGCCTGTGTCGAGCTGACCGATCCCGATTTCGTCCGGCAAAAGGGAACGGACGGCACACAGATGGCCTTTCGCGTGATGGGCGTCTTTGTCCAATTGGGCAACATCACGCACGATCGCGTGCGGATCGAGCGGATTACGGTGGCAGAGGATGCCACCCGCGGCTCGGCAGAGATCCGTGTGCTGACGGGCTCGACGTGGCGGGCTCTCCAGCCGCTGAAATGGCGCCGCGTCGAGGGCCAATGGTACATCGAGTTCTGAGTTGTGACGTCCCTCAGGAGTCGATGTCCTTCAGCTTTTCGCGGAGCGTCTTGCGGGCGATCCCCAAGATACGGGCGGCTCGGGATTTATTTCCCCCCACGCTGGCTAGCACATTCCGCAGATGTTCGGCTTCCACCTCGGCCAGCGTGCGATGCACGTTGGACTGCTGCGGGGCGGTGAACCGCAGCATGGGGGGGAGATCGGCCACGTCGATCGTGGAACCTTCGACCATCACGACCAGGCTGTGGACCAGGTTCTCCAGTTCGCGGACATTGCCCGGCCAGTGGTAGCCGTGTTTCAAGGCGTGCAGGGCCGCATCGGTAAAGCGCGGTGCCGGTTTGCCCAACTCTTTCACGAACTTGGCGGCAAAATGGCGGGTGAGCAACAGAATGTCGTCCCCCCGGTCACGCAACGGCGGCAAGTGGATCGAAATCACATTCAAGCGGTAGTACAGATCCTCGCGGAACACGCCGGCTTTGATCAAGGCCAGCGGGTCCTTGTTCGTCGAGGCCAGGATCCGCACGTCCACTTTTCGCGGCCGGTTGGAACCGATCATGTGCACTTGCTTGTCCTGCAGCACCCGCAGCAGTTTGACTTGCATATTCAAACTGGTTTCACTGATCTCATCCAGAAAGATGGTACCGCCGTCGGCCGTTTGGAAGAAACCGGCGCGGGATTCCCGCGCGCCGGTAAACGCCCCTTTGACGTAGCCGAACAATTCGCTCTCCAGCAGCGTTTCGGGGATCCCGCCACAATTCACCGGCAGGAACGAGGCGGCCGAACGACGGCTGCTGTAGTGGATCGCTCGGGCAACCAGTTCCTTCCCGGTCCCGCTCTCCCCGGAGATCAGGACCGTGGCCGACGACGCGGCCGCTTTCGCAAACGACCGCCGCAAGCGGTGCATGGGGGCCGAATCGCCAATCAAACCATAAGTCGGGGCCGGCGGCGGCAGCGGTAGCGCGTTGCCCAACCGCCGGGCACGACGCTTGGCCAACGCTCGCTCGACCGCACCCTGCAATTCGCTGTCCGTAAACGGCTTCGACAAATACTCCTCCGCACCAATCTTGACCGCCGCCACCGCGCCTTCGATCGACGGATAACCCGTGATCATGATCACCTCCGTCTCCCGCAAGTTCTCACGCACATGGCGGACCAAGTCCAAACCGCTGGAACGCGGCATCTTCAGATCGGTGATCACCAAATCCACCGCCGAACTCTCCAGAATCCGCATCGCTTCCGGTACGCCCGGCGCGGTCAGTACCGCATAACCCAAAGCCCCCAGATTCCGCTGGATCGCCTCCACAGTCGCCGGCACGTCATCGACCACCAGCAGCGTCTCCTTCGGTTCCTCTCGCGAGTTGCTCGGCATCAACCGTTATACCTCCCTGATCGGATGCAGATCGACCTCCCCCTCGGCGGAGGCCCCCTGCGGATCGTCCGGCAACCGGATCGGTAACCGGATCTCGAAACGCGTACCCCGGTCCGGCTCGCTGCTCGCCCTGATCGAACCCCCATGAGAGGTAATGATCCCATGCACGACAGCCAGTCCCAAACCGGTTCCTTCATCGATATCTTTGGTGGTGAAGAAGGGGATGAAGATTTTTTCCAGCACCTCGGGAGTCATTCCGCTCCCATCGTCTTCGACCACCAGCATCACGTTCCCGCGTGCGGCGCAGGTCACCAGTTTCAGCGTCCCCCCGTCCGGCATGGCTTGGATTGCGTTGACAACCAGATTGACCAACACCTGATTCAGTTGGGACGGGTCGGCTGTGATGCGAGGCACGTGCGAGGACAGACGGCGTTCTAGTGCCACACCGTTCTTGGCACAGCGAGTTTGGAGGAACCCCAGGCCCTCTTCAACCACCTGATTCAGGTCGACCAAGGTCTTCTGCGGCGGCATTTGGCGAGCGAACAGCATCAGTTTCTTGACCACCTCGCGGGCATGCAGGGACGCGGCCACCACTTTTTCCAGGTCGTCGGCAGCCTGCCGCGGCAGACCGGGTTGCTTCTCCGCAAGCTGGGCGAAGGCCAAGATATTCCCCAGCGGTTCGTTCAACTCGTGCGCGACGCCTGCGGCCAGTTGTCCGATAGTGGCCAGCCGATCCGCATGGCGAAGCTGCTCCTGCAGACGCTGCTCCTCTTCGGCAGCCTGCCGCCGCTGGATGATCGGCGGCAGGTGGCGGGCGACCGCCTCGATCAGATTCCGCTCTTCTTTCAAAAACGGACCCTCGTCCATCTCCGGACGCGGCTCCCGGTACACCACGTCGATCGAGCCACGTTTCTGGCCTGCCACCACAATGTCCGCGCTCTGACATGCGACACAGCTGTCAAATCGGGCCGATTCATAGCGGACGTCATCCAGCACGACCCGCGCTGCCGCGATCTCCGAGTACTGCCAGGCATCGGGCAACAGCCGGGCAACCCCCCCAAAAAGCTCAGTGGATGTGATCCCCGGAGTCTCTGCCAGTTGCGTCAGACGGTACAAACACGTCAATTCCTTGATCCGCTCACGCAATGCGGCATGGTCCAATTGGCTGAACAAAGCCGAGGCCAGGGCCTGCGCCAAGGCGTCGCGAGCCGCTTGATCGTGCGACGAAAACCGGCCCTGCTGGGCCCGCATCAGACGCAACCGGCCGATCGTGGTGCCCGCCGTCATCAGAGGAAGCGAGAGACTGTGGGACTCGCTCATCGTGCCAGCGCAGGATTTCTCGCAGTCGGCCAACGACACCCCGTCGCACGCCTGTTGATGAGTCTCGACTTCCGGGGGGGCATCGCGGCGCGTGCGAGCTCGGCACCGCAGGCAACGATCCTCTCGTCGAACCGCCAATTCGACCTGCTCACAGGCAAAAAACTCGAGTAGACGCAACGTGGTTTGCCGGAGAAAACCCGCCAGGGGCAGATCCGCATGCCCCGAATGAAGGATCTCCTGCGAAAACGCGTGGTAGTCTGGCGATTCGGCTGCCGAAAAACCCCGCCGCGAAGGCACACGCTTCTTCCCCATGATCACTTTTTCCCAAAAAACAACGGCACCGAACACGCAGGCCCACCCGGAAGAGTGGCGAACGGGAGCACCCGGTAGGCGCAGACTCCAAGAATCGGCATATTGTACGTTCGGAAATGGATTCGCAACCTCGAGGTCCTACTATGACGCGAAAAATGTTTGCTCACCCCTGTTGGGTCATGGTTTGCTTGGCCCTGGTATCTTCGGCTGCCGCCACCACCCTGGCCACGGACGAGTTGGTCCGTTTCAGCGGGCGTTACCCGCATCTGGCCGCTTACAATACGGGGGGCGAGTGCGGCATCGGTGCCTTGGTCCCCTGGGCTGGTCGCTTGTGGTTTATTACCTATTCGCCGCACCAGCCCGGCGGCAGCGACGATAAACTGTACGAAATCGACGAACAATTGAACCTGACGATTCGCCCGGAAAGCATCGGCGGCACGCCGGCCAACCGGATGATTCACCGCGAATCGGAACAGTTGTTTATCGGGCCGTACGCCATCGATGCCGATCGCAACGTGCGGGCGATCCCCTACGAAATCATGTACGGTCGGCATACGGCCACCGCCCGGCATCTGAGCGAACCGCAGCAGAAGGTGCTGTACTTCGATATGGAGGGGCTGCTGTACGAGGTGGACGTGGACACGTTGGAAGCGAACTTGCTGTTTCGGCGAGCGGTGCCCGGCTGGCATGCCAAAGGCGCGTACACATCGCAAGGCCGGTTTGTTGTTGCCAACAATGGCGAGCGTGGCGCAGGCAGCGTCGATCGTTTCAAACCGTTCGAATACCAGATCGATCCGGAGCCGACCGGTCCCGAGGATGCGGGGGCGTTGGCCGAGTGGGATGGCGAGACGTGGCGTTTGATCCGCCGCCGCCAGTTTACGGAAGTGACCGGGCCCGGTGGCATCTACGGTGCCCCCGATGAAGATAGCCCGCTGTGGTCAATGGGTTGGGACCAACGTTCGTTGATCCTGATGCTGCTGGATGACGGCGAGTGGCATGAATTCCGGCTGCCGAAAGCCGACTACTCGTACGACGGGCACCACGGCTGGCATACCGAATGGCCGCGGATTCGTCAGGTGGTGCCGGCCCGGGACGGTCAGCCCGCCCGCTTGTTAGCCAACATGCACGGCGGGTGGTTCGATTTTCCGCAGCATTTCGGCGCCCGGGACACCTCGGGCCTGCGGCCGATCGGCTCCTATCTGAAAATCACCGGCGATTTCACCGACTACAACGGCCAGATTGTGTTTGCCTGCGATGACGCCGCCCGCTCGCACTTCTTGGCCGGGCTGGGACTGCACCGCGATATGGATCTGGTCGGCCAATCCAATTCGAACCTGTGGTTCACCACGTGGGATGAGCTGTCCACCAAGGGCCAACCCGTGGGTTGGGGAGGCTGGTGGCAGGGCGATTCCGTGCGTCGGGACCAGCCTTCGGTGCCCTTCCTGTTTCACGGGTACGAACAGCGGGTGCTGCACCTGATCCACGGAGCGGACCAGCCGGTGGCCTTCCACTTGGAGGTCTCCCAGGGAGATGGCCTTTGGCAGCCGCTGGAAACCGTCTCGGTGCCGCCGGGCGAGTACGTCTATCACGTGTTCCCAGCCGCTGCGCCCGGCCAATGGATCCGCGCCACGCTGGATCAGGATGCGGATGGCGTTACCGCCTACTTCCACTACGGGCCTTCTCGCGGGGCCCGGCTCGAGCCCGAGCGGTTTGGCGCCCTGGCGACAGTGGACCAGCCAACCGCCCACAGTGTCGGGGTGGTGCGTGGTCGCGGGGCGGACCTGCGTACCCTGCACATGCTGGCTACCCATGTCGATGCCGACGGTCATACGACCGAACCGCAGGTCTACGAGTTGGGAGCCGATATGGTTCTGCAAGCGGTGGTGGATCCTCGTCAGAGCGAGTGGCTCCAAGAACGGGCGGCTCCTCGCGAGCCGGAATACGCCCTCGATGGCAACTCGGTGCTGGTCGTCGAGAACGGCCAGCGGTTCCGTTTGCCGATCGGGCATCCGGATTCCTCCGCTCAGACCCCGGCCGGTTTTCGCCGCACGGTGCGGGAGTTGGTGACCGAACGGGCGGTGCTGCACGCGGCCGGGACCCTCTACATGCTGCCGCGAATCAGTTCCGGAGGCGTCCGGGCCTTGAAACCGATCGCCACCCATAACAAAGCGATCTTCGACCTCTGCTCCTGGCGGGGCATGCTGGTGTTGAGCGGCGTGTGCGACCAGGTGTCGCCCGCGGATTGCGAGCATGTGGTGCGCAGCGAAGACGGCCGCGTGGCACTCTGGTTCGGGGATATCGACGACCTGTGGAAGCTTGGTAAACCGACGGGTGTCGGGGGACCCTGGCACGAATCGGAAGTCCAGGCGGGAACGCCGAGCGATCCGTACCTGATGACCGGATTTGACAAGAAGACGCTGACCCTCCGGCACGGGAGTGACGAAGTCGTGACGGTCACGGTGGAGGTCGACGTGACGGCAGCGGGCGACTATTGGGAGTATGCCCGTTTCGAGGTGCCGCCGAACGAGTCGTGGACCTATCGTTTCCCGGACGGTTATGCGGCCCACTGGGTGCGTTTCACGGCCGATCGGGACGCCACCCTCTCGGCCACGTTGGTTTATGAATGAACGCTGTGGCAGAAAAGGGAGTGCAGGATGAGCTCGGAATGTGGTGAATCCTTCGAACGTTGTGGCCAGGCGACTGGTCCGGCGGCCGGTCCGGAGTGGGGCGGGGCGATTCTGGCCGCCGGTTTGGGTAAGCGGATGGAGCCGTTGACGGTTCGTTACTTGCCCAAACCGATGTTCCCGCTGGGCGGCAAAGTGCCCCTGCTGGAAACCTGGGTCCGCAAGCTGGTGGCTGCGGGAATCTCCGATTTGTCCATGAATCTGTGTGTCCTGAAAGACACGATCCGCCAGTACTTTCACGACGGGGCCCGCTTCGGAGCCACCCTCCGCTACCTGGAAGAAGACCAACCCAGCGGCACGCTGGGCGGGGTTTGCAAGCAGGTCTTCGGACGCCAGGCCCGCACCTTTCCCGGCGAACTCCCGCCGCAGCAAACGCCCCTCTCGGGATCGACGATCGTGGTGCCCAGCGGCGATATCGTGACCAACTTCGATGCCGATCAGCTGGCCGAACTGGTCGCCTGGCACCGCCGACAAGGCGCCGCCATGACCATCGTCTTGACACCCATTGCGTGGGAACGTCGCCAGGATTACGGCACCGTGGTCTTGCAAGACCCGGAAAAACGGCCGGGACTCCTGTCACTGGCCGGTCCGATTGCCGACTTCCGCGAAAAAGATCCGAATTCGCCCAGCAACCTGAATAACGCCTCGATCTATCTGATCGAATCGCGACTGCTGGCCGAATTGGATCCGTTCCGCACCCCGGCCGATCCGGAGCTGGCAGAGCCGTTTTACGATTTTGGCAAGCACGTATTTCCTGCCTTGCTCGGCCAATTGGACTATCTTCGTCTCGCGAAAGACAACCGGCTGATGGGCGTGCAGTATGACGGCGCCTGGTATGACGTCGGGCAGAAACGGGACTATCTGCGCGTGAACGAAGCCGTTCTGGACGAGCGGCTGCGCGTGCCGCTGCCCTTCGAAAAGACGGACTGGGGCTATCGGGGCCGCGATTCGCAGGTCGCGTTGTCTCAGCTCGATCTGAAACCGCCCGTGGTGATCGGGAACCACTGCCGGATCGAAGCGGGCGTCCAACTGGGTCCGTACGCCGTCATCGGAAACGGCTGGACCGTCGAAGCGGGCGCGGCGATCTCGCATGCCGTGCTCTGGGAACCCTACCCCGTGCCGCAGCCGGCGGGCAGCGAATTGCCGCGGCAGGAGCCGAGTCGGCAAAACCCGCAACAAGTTGCCGCCGGTGTGACGATCCAGGAAAGCATTGTGGCCGCGGGACCCGTGCAACAGGACGTACGAGAATCCACGGTCCACATCAACGAGGCCGGCCAGTTGGTCGTGTTGCCGATCGATTGGACCGGCGGCGGACCGCGGGCCTGAGTGCCTGTTTGCTTAGCATCTGCGAAGGAATTACGGTCGCACTCGTGGCGGGTGTCCCGTTCCGGCCCCAACCGACCTTGCGCCGGTTTTTGAGATGATTCTGCACTAACGTCCCAAGAGGAAACGCTTTCCCCACCGCCCCCACCGCCGCCGCGGCGGCGGGGAAATTTGAGGGAAACAAACTCCTCGCACCTGGGGGGTTGCTCCACGCTACGGTGTGGATGGCCGTTGGCCAAAAAAATTCGGGCGTTCGCTGTGGTTGGCGAGAGCGATGGACTGCGACCGATATTGCCTCGCAGATGCTTAGCGGAGCAGCGTCTTTGAGCTTTGAAACATCCTGGACAAGCCCCTCAGGGCAAGTCTCTCTGCCGGGGCGCAACTGTCCCCGACCCACATCGGGCGGTTTTGCGAAGCTTCTTACGGGGTCCTGGAACCATCCACTTCGGGGGCATCTTCGTCCGTTGCCGCGGCGGCTGCTTCTGCCTCCAGGCGTGCGAGGAGGGGACGGAGGTTCCAGAAGCGGCCCTCGCGCCAGGAGGCTCCGTAGAAATAGTCGGATATGTGCGGCTCTTCATGGGCTCGACGGAATGCGATCAGCTCGCGCAACGCATTCACCGCCTGCTCGAATCGCTCACTCTCCTCGGGGATCTCACGCTCGCCATCAAACAGGGCGGCCAGACGTCCGGCCCGCTGCGCGTGTTCCAACCCCGCCGCCAGGAATTCGACCCGGCCCGCATACTCCTCCCGCGGCGCAGCGCGCACCGCTTCGCGCGCTCGCCGTAATATCGCCTCGGCCGACGCGAAACTCGCCGGTGGAAACGCGCGGTGCGCTTGCAAAAGGAACCGGCTCCAGCGATGACCGATGTCAATGTACAAATCGTTGATCCGCTGCGAATGCTCCCGGCAATACTGCTCCCAGTACTCGAAGTAGGCCCGCACCTCGTCGGCCGCGGGGCCAAAGGCCTGATAGTACTCGTCCAGAATCTCGTCCACCGCTCGTTCAGGTTCGACATGCAAACGCAGATGCACGTACAGCTTGGGGCCGTGCGTCGCCCACTGGCCGGTCAGGCTGTCGAATCGCGAGCCTTCCATGCCGTGCTCGACGGCAAACTGGAAAAAATCGGCGGTCTGGCGGACGTCTACCAGGGGCATGACCCAGCCGTCGTGCAGATAGTTCGGGCGGTAGGCCATCCGCATACCCGTCCGGAATCTCCGACTCGCCGACCACCGCCAACCTGACCCCCGTGGCCTGCTGGACATGCTCCACCAACTCGTCGGCCGCATGCCGGGCCATCGGCAAGGGCTCGTCGGCCGTGACCACCACGGCTGTCGCTTGACCGTCCACCACCAACCGCACCGTCGCCCCTGCGGCAGACGGGAACCCGATCGCCAACCATCCCAACAGCCCCAGCAGCAGATATCGCATCTCGTTGTCCCTCCACTCAAGTAATGCAACTGGGCTCCAACACCGCGCAGACGCCGGTGCGTGTCAACCCTTGAGGGTGCGAAGCTGGCTGAGAACGGGCCGGGCGTGGGGTTTTCGTCGCCTGGTGGGGCGGATCAGCGGCGGGGGCGTTGCGGTTCGTCTTCGGCGTCGAACACGGTCCAGACGGTGATTTCGCTGCGCAGTCTCTCCACATACTCGTCGATTTGGGCCCGCGTTTTTTCCTCGCGCAGCGTTTCGCGGATCTCGACTTGCGCTTCCAAAAACGGGACCTTGCCGGCTTCTCGGCGTTCGATGACCCGTACGATATGGAAGCCCCGCTGGTCCTCCAAGCGTTCACTCAACCGCCCCACGGGCAGCGTGAAGATGGCGTGATCCAAGGCTTCGGAGGCCAGACTGCCCTGGGTGGTCCAATCGTGATAGCCGCCGTGGGTGGCATCGACATCTTGCGAGTGCCGTTTGGCCACGGCGGCAAAAGGGGCGCCGCGGAGGACTTCGTTGCCCATGTGGGCCAAAGCGGCCCAGGCTTCGGCACGGTCCGAGAAGCGGTTGTGACGAACGGTCAGCTTCTCCCAACGGGCGCGCGCCGGCAGCCGGTATTCCTCGATATCCTCACGGTAACGGTCCAGCAGCTCCTGATGCGTCACCTCCGGCCGGTAGTCGATCTTCTGACTCAAGACCGATTGGCCGAGGATCCTTTCGACAAACAGCCGTCGTTGTTCGGCTACCGACGAGCCGTACTTTCGCAACTCGGCTTCCCATTCGATGATCGATTCCACGTTGGCGCGTTCCAGCATGGTGGGTACTTGCTGGTCGTAGAATTCCGCCTCGGCCCGTTTGCCGATATTGGCCAGGATCTCGTCCCGTTTGTCGTTGGGCAGGCTGCGGAGGAAATCCAGAT
>SLMF01000091.1 GCA_007133715.1 Planctomycetaceae bacterium | reverse complement strand
TGCGGCTGAATCGGGCGGTGGTCGAGGATCCGAGCGTGATCTATCGGGCCGAGGCGACCCGGACGCTTGGTTCGTTGTCCACACCCCGCGCCGCGGAGGGTTTGCACCACGCTACGGGGGATCCCGAACCCAGTGTGCGCAGGGCGGCATGCCAGGCGTGGGGCGAGCGAGGCGACGCGCAGGCTTTGCAGATGCTGGGCCAGCTGCTGCGCACGGATGCCGATCTGGACGTGCGGATCACGGCGACTCGCGAACTCGGCCGGTTTTCCGATCCGGCGGCCGTCAAGGCCCTGGCGGTGGCCCTGGACCACCAGGACCCGGCTCTCCAGTTGCGTGCGATGCGCTCCTTGGAACAAGTGACCGGCGAGGACTTCGGCAACCACGTGCCCGCTTGGCGGCAGTATGTTCGCGGCGACCCCGTCGATCGTCCCGAGCCCCCCTCGATGGTCAGCCGTCTGCGGAATCTGTTTTAAACCGGCCGTTGATTGGTAACGCTCTCCGAAAGCCTCGCCTGCCACCGGCCGATCTCACACCGCCAAACGACGTGTCGACTTGCGGTCCCGTGCCGGGGCTGACAGGGCCGGTAGAGACGTGATCCGGCTTGGGATACAATACGGTTGGCATGGGCGATGGCGGGTTGTCCGCCCGTGGTGATGAGCTTTGATTTCCCCCTTGGTTTTGTAAGAAAGGTTCCCCATGAGACGCATCCTTGGTACGCTGATTGCTTGTCTGATGGCCACGGTGGCGGTGGCGGACGAACGGCCGCACGTGGTCTTGGTCGCCGGAGACCATGAATATCGTTCGGAGGTCACGCTGCCCTTGATGGCCGAGATCCTGGAAGAACATCACGGTTTCCGCACCAGTCTGGTGATGCCGGTGGACGAGCAGGGTCAGGTGGCTCCCAAAGCGGATCGCAATTTACGAGGTTTGGAGGCTTTGGCCGAGGCGGACGTGGCGATTTTCTACCTTCGCTGGCGCACCCTGCCGGACGATCAGATGCAGCAGATTGTGGATTATGTCAATTCGGGTCGCCCGATGATCGGTTTGCGTACGACGACGCACGCCTTCCGCAATCAGACGGGCGAATATGCCCGCTGGAACGACGGGTTCGGGCGCGACATTTTCGGCCAGCGGTGGATCACGCACCATGGCGGCCGCTCGAGCACGCATGTATTTGCGGCGATCACCCCGCACCCGATTCTGCGGGGTGTCAGCGCGTTTACCGGCCGCAGCTGGCTGTATCATGTCACGCCCGTCCACGGCGAGGATGTGCAGACGCTGCTGTTGGGCCGCGCAATCGATTCGGCACGCCCGGTCGACGGAGACCACTCGCATATCCAGCCCGTCGCCTGGACCAAGACCTATACGGGCGACACCGGCCAGACGGCTCGGGTGTTCTTCACCACGCTGGGGCATCCCCACGAGTTTGCTGACGAGAACATGCGGCGTTTGATGATCAACAGCATCTACTGGAGTCTTGGTAGAGAAGACGAGATTCCGGAGCAGGGTGCGGCTGCCGATTTGGTCAGCGAGTATGATGCACCGGATGTCCATTAGGCGGATTCCCCTCCGCGTCCGCGTGGGCCAGCAGCGTGAGGCCGCGCGGGGTCCTCTTGGTTTTTGATTTCAGGAAGAACATGCTCGCTGCCGACGCTTCTCGCTGGACGCTGGATCTGATGGTGCCGGACGAGGCGGCATTGCAAAACGTGGCGGCGCTGCGGGCCTATCACCGGCGGCGGGCGGTTCGTGCACAGCAACGGGTCGCCGCGCCGCCTACCCAGGTCGGGGTCATCGGTGCGGGGATCATGGGAATGGCCGTGGCGGCATGTCACGTCCATCACGGAATTCCTGTGCGACTGGCCGATGCCCGCCCGGAAGCCTTGTCGCGAGCTTTGCCGGCGATCGGGAAAATGGTCCAGGGCGAGTTGGCCGCGGAGAACGCTGCTGGCGTGGTCTCCGAACGGGCGGTAGCTGACGTGCGGACGGTCTCCGCGTGGCGTGAATTGGCCGAGTGCGATCTGATCTTTGAAACCGTGGTCGAACTGGCTGATGCCAAACGCGCGTTGTATTCCCGAATCGAACCGTACTTGCGGGCCGATGCGATTCTCGCATCCAATACCTCGACCCTGTCGCTGGCCGAGTTGGCGGCCGATCTGCAATATCCCCAACGGTTCTGCGGCATGCATTTCTTCAATCCGGTGGTTCGACGGCCGCTGGTGGAAGTGGCTCGCGGCCCGCAAACGTCCGAGCAGGTCCTGGCCGCGGTGATTGCACATGTCGGGCGGATCGGCAAGACTCCGCTGGTGGTCGCCGCCCGTCCGGGTTTCGTCGTGAATCGGTTGCTGATGCCCTACCTGAACGAAGCCCTGGAGTTGCTGGCGGCGGGAGCCACGATCGCCCAGATCGATCAGGCGGCCGAACAGTTTGGGATGCCGCTGGGCCCACTGGCACTTTATGATCTGATCGGTATCGACACGTCGTACTATGCGGGCCGCAGCATGTGGGAAGCCTACCGCGACCGCATCACGGCTTCGCCCATGCTCCGCGCCTTGTTGCGGCGCGGCCGGTTGGGCTGCAAAACACAGGCGGGCTTCTACCGCTACTCGACCAAGACAGGGCAACGGCAGGAAGACCCGAGCGTTGCGGCCTTGTTGGAACCTTATGTCCGCCCCCGCGGGCCGTTCTCGCCGGAAGGGATCATCCAGCGGCTGCTGCTGCCCGTCGTGCTCGAAGCGGTGCGGCTGTTGAGCGAGACGCCGCCCTGTGACGTGTGGGATCTGGATTTGGCGATCATCGAGGGGCTGGGGTTCCCCGAGCAGCGTGGCGGATTGCTCTACTGGGCGGATCGCTGGGGCGCGGCCCGGCTGCTGCAGATCCTCGAACCGTTCCGATCGCTGGGGGCACGCTATGAACCGCCCGAACGCCTGCTGGTCATGGCGCGCGAGGCACGCACTTTCTACCCGTAACTCCCGCTCCCGCTTCCCACTGGGGCACGTACCATGAGATTGCTCTGCCTGACCGACCTGCACGGCGACACCGCGGCGCTGCAAGCCATCTTGGACCAGGTCGAACCGGTCGATCTGGTCTTGGTCGGCGGCGACATCACGCATTTCGCTACCCCAAATGCTGCGGAGAGCCTGATTCGGCTGCTGCTGGACCGTCAGCCCCGGGTGTTGGCCGTGGCCGGCAATTGCGATTCGCCGCAGATCGATCAGCGATTGGCCAGTCTGGGCGTGTCACTGTTCCGCCGCGGCGTTTGGCATGACAACGTGGTTCTTTGCGGTGTTTCCGGCGTACCGCCCTGGCACGGCCGCACGCATGAGTTGAGCGAGCAACTGTTGGCCGAAGCGTTAGAACAGAGCCGGGAGTGCGCGCTGCGACACGCGCAGCGGCCCACACCGGCGGCCCCGCCTGCGACGCGCTCCACGCCCCTCGAAGTGCTCCTGACGCATGTCCCGCCGCATGGCAACACGCTGGACCTGACCCGCTCGGGCCAGCATATCGGCAGCTCGGCGGTGCGCGCGTTTATCACGCGTTACCAACCGGCCTTGGCCGTCTGCGGCCACGTCCACGAGTCGCGGGGGATCGTCGCGCAGGGGAAAACGCAGGTCGTCAACTGCGGCCCGGCCTTCAACGGCTATTACGCGCTGGCAACCGTCGGACCCGAAGTCCACGTCGAATTGCGGCAGTGCCCGCTGCCGGGCCGAACACGCGCTGGGACATGACGTGAACCGGGTCATCGGTCGTTCGTG
>SLMF01000260.1 GCA_007133715.1 Planctomycetaceae bacterium | reverse complement strand
TGCCCGCAAGGCGGTTGGACGTTGGTCAAGGTGGCCAAGCCCCAGCAGGATATGCGATTCGATGTGCCGACCATCGGCATCCACACCGTCCGCAATCTGGTGGCCGCTCGCGCCGCGGTGCTGGCCGTCGAAGCCGGCAAGACGATCATTGTGGACGAAGCCGAGGTGGTGGCGTACGCTCGCCAGCATCATCTGACGCTGGTCGCGGTGGACGCAGCGACGGTGGCTCGAGCCGACTTTGCCTGACCGGCAGCCACGTTGTTTCGGCTGCCGGCCGGTCGGATTTCTTGGACCAGCGGACCGATCAAGGGGCCATCGCTTCCAGCATTTCCCTCAGCGTGGCGGTGATCTTCTCGGCGGCCTGGTATTCGAAGGAACTGGTACCCAGCCACGTTTCATAGCCGCCCAGCTGGTGTTGCGCCTCGGTCGGCAAATACCCGTAACTGCCGTTGGCCATCGAGATGGTAAAGGCGGGGGACAGGGGGGTGGTTTCCTTGATCTCCAAGCCGATTTCGACAAAAACCTCGAAGGGGATCGCGCACACGGAACCGTCGCCCACGCGGAAGGCCTGGAGCGGGATGTCCAGGTGCTCGGGCACCTCGGCCAATTGCAGCACGCGTTGGGAATACACGCCTTCCCGCGGATGAGCTGGCTGCTCGTCCTCCGGCTTGGCCTGCACGTGCTCCGCCCATTCGATCTGCTCGGGCGTCGGTTTGCGGACCGCCAGCGTCAAATCGCGGAACTGGGCATCCAGCGGCAGCCAGTCGTGGTACTCGACCGCCGCGTAGGCCTCGTAGACCGCTTGGGCCGTGAGCCGCCCGACATCCCGCATCTTCTCGTACGGCTCCCAGCGGCGAGTGGCGGGGTTCAGCCAGTCGATGTTGTTGATGTCGGCGCTGGTGCCGTTGCTCATCATCGCCACGAACGGCGGGTCCCGCCGGTCGGCGCCCAGCAGCTCCTGGATCCGATCGGCGAAGACACCGAAGTAGTCGGCCGATATCACATTCCCACGCCCCGGGCCCACGTAATGCAACGAGTAATTGGCCAGCAGTGCCAGCGGCTGGCCCTCGCGGGTCTGCACACTCAAGAAGGCAATTTCCGGATCCGTCGGTCCCGCCGCCCGATCGATGTTCGGGTTAGCCCGGCCCGGATTCATGCGTACCAGGTCCTCGTCGCCGAAGGGATTCGTCATCGGCGTGCCCTCCTTCATAAAGTAGCGGCGGTTGAACACCTGCGTCGGCTCCTCCCCACTGCCCCAGCCCAGACGGGCCGGCTGGAGGTTGTTCACCGCCCGGCGGACGCCATCCGAAATCCGCCGCACGAGGAACCGCTGGTAATCGTTCAATTCGCCGTCCGGAGTGTATCGTCCGGGCCCGCGAGCACTGATCGACGAATGCGTATGGGTGGCCGACATCATCACGTTCCCACCGGGAATCTCCGTGGTTTCCTGAATCATTTCCCGGGCCGCCTCGAACACGTTTCGCGAGGCCCCCAGACTGTCGATGACCACGAAGGCCAAGCGGGTTTCGCCGTTGTCCAACACCAGGCAGCGGGCCCACAATTCGTCGTGGACGTGCGTGGCCAGCGGCGAGCCCCAGCCGCCGACCACCGGTTGATCCAGCGGCGGCGTGATGTTGCTGGTCGCCGCTCCGGCCAACAGCTGCGGTTCCTCCGCTGCGGTTGCCCGCACCCCGTGCCCCGCGACTCCGATCACTGCCACCCACAGGACCGCACCCCATAAAATGGAAATTCGTCCGCTCCGCAAATTGCTGCGCATGATTGTATCTCCCAAAAAACAAGCTCTTGTCCAGAACCCGATTGTAACACCGCCCGCGGTAGAAATTATCCCCTATGCATCGTTCGTCACCCCGAATACATGGTCAACGCGGAGCCATCTATCTTCTGTCCCCCTGTACTCGGGGTGACTACAGGGGGGGTGCCCGATTCAAGCTTTGATCACCGGGCAGCCATGAAAGACCGATGCAAATCGGCAATGCTGCGCCTTCGGAGCTCGATTTCACCGCCGCCCCCCCCTGCCACCCCGAGTACAGGGGGGGGAGAAGATGTGCCAAAGACTCAGCATATTCACCCTGAGACTTGTGCAATCACGCGCGGGCAGTCACGTGCCAATCTTTTCCGCGCGCGGTATATGTCCTATGTGTCCGACAGGTCCGATGATTCATGACACCCGTTGGTCCCTGGCCAGCGTCCGTTGATTCCCCGTGTCCGATAAATCTCCGGGGTCGGCTTGCGGCCCTCGATCGCTTGATGGACAATAAAGCCCAAACGATAAGGGGGCATGCATGCTCGCTAAATTGAACACCTTTTCATTGCTGGGAATCGAAGCCTTGCCCGTGGTGGTCGAGGTGGATGTTTCGCCTGGTGCGTTGCCGAAAACGGTGCTGGTCGGGTTGCCCGAAGCTGCCGTGAAGGAAAGCGCTCATCGGGTGGAGCGTGCGATTGTCAATTCGGGTTTCATGCGCCCTCAAGATCGTGTAGTAATCAATTTGGCCCCCGCCGAACTGCCCAAACAGGCCGCTTCATTCGATCTACCCATTACGCTGGGGATGCTGGCCGGGAGCGGTCAGTTCGAATCGGAACGTTTCGAATCGTATGCGGTGGTGGGGGAGCTTTCGCTCGAGGGGCAAACGCGGCCGGTCAAAGGCGCCCTTTCGATGGCCATTTCGGCTGCACGTCAAAACGGGCTCCGCGGGCTGGTCGTCCCGTCGGACAGCGCGGCAGAGGCTGCGGTGGTCGAAGCGATCGAAGTCATCCCGGTGGCCAGTTTGGCGCAAGCGGTGGGTTTTTTCAGCGGTAGCTTGGAAATCGATCCCACTCCTTCCCGCTTGGAAGAACTATTTGAAGTCTATGCGAGTTACGAAGAAGATTTTTGTGATGTGCGGGGCCAGGAAATGGCCAAGCGTGCCTTGACCATTGCTGCTGCGGGCCGTCACAACCTCCTGATGGTGGGTCCACCCGGCTCGGGGAAGACCATGTTGGCCAAGCGGGTTCCGACGATCATGCCACCGCTGGCCGCCAACGAATCGATCGAGACGACGCGGATCTACAGTGCTTTGGGGCGTTTGAAGCCGGGCCAGCCGTTGATGGCCACTCGGCCTTTCCGTTCGCCGCACCATACGATCAGCGACGCGGGGCTGGTCGGTGGGGGGAGCACCCCGACGCCGGGCGAGATCAGTTTGAGTCACAATGGGGTGCTGTTCTTGGATGAATTGCCCGAATTCAACCGCCGCACGTTGGAGGTCTTGCGTCAGCCGCTCGAAGACGGGGTGGTAACGATCTCGCGAGCGCTGAACAGCACGACGTTTCCGGCCGAATTCATGCTGATCGCGGCCCTGAACCCCTGCCCCTGCGGTTATCGCAACGACCCGCGCCGCAGCTGCAATTGCAATCCTCCGCAAATCGAACGTTACATGGGAAAGATCAGCGGCCCGTTGCTGGACCGAGTGGACATTCATATCGAAGTTCCAGCGGTCGCATTCAAAGACCTGTCCACCGCCCCGCCGGGTACCAGCAGCCAAGTGATGCGTGTGCAGACGCTGGCCGCTCGCACGATCCAGGTACAACGTTTTGCGGAGACGCGGACACGCTACAATGCCCAAATGACCACCCGCGAGATCCGTCATTTCTGCCGTTTGGACGATGTTTGCCTGGAAATCCTGCGGACCAGCGTGCATGAACTGGGGCTGTCGGCTCGCGCGCACGACAAAGTGCTGCGGGTCTCGCGGACGATTGC
>SLMF01000666.1 GCA_007133715.1 Planctomycetaceae bacterium | reverse complement strand
TGGGTTGGTGTGGTGGCCGGGATTCCCTGCTACCGCTGGCCGGGCGACTGCAGGATTCCGATTGGACGGTTCGCCAAGCGGCCTGGGTGTCGTTGACGAATCTGACGGGGATGGAGTTTCCCTACGACGCGTTGGCCGAGCGTGCGGTGCGCAATGCTCAGACGCAGCATTGGCGGCAGTGGTTGGTCGCGCTGCCGGAGGACCGTCTGCCGGTCGAGGTGGTTGAGTTATTGTCTTCGCGGGCGCATTACGAAGTCGAACGCGGCTTGCGGGCGGCCGGCGCGCTGGGCGGCGAGGACGCGGTCCCGCGGATGGTGGCGGCGATTGACGATTGGACTTCGATTGCCAACGAGGGCCAGGCGGCTGCTCGCAGGCGTGTGCAGGCAGGCATCCGGGGCCTGGGGCGCTCGCGGCAGCCGTCGGCTCTGCCCGCTTTGGTGGGATTTTTGAACCATCGCCAGTGGTCGCGTTACGCGGCCGACGCGTTGGGGGATCTCGGGGGCGAGGACGCAGCCGCGGCGTTGCTCGAGGCTTTTCCGCGTTACGCTCAGGGGTTCGACCGTCCGGGGCAGGCTCCCGAGACGCATCCGGACGACCGGCCGCATTTGGACCCCAGTGACCGGGTGCTGGCAACTCCTTATGCCATGGCCCTTTCGTTGTCCCGGATCGGGATCCGCGATCCGGGCAATCTCAGCCGGTTGCGGGAGCAAGGGCTGCTGCTGGCCGCTCAGATCCCGCTCGATCTGGACGGCCTGATGACGTATGACGAGGAGCCGTTCCAGGAGATTGTCCGGGATTTGCTGGACCAGGCGGGTTTGCGTCAGGTGATTTTGGACGCGACGTTCGAGCGGCTGGGAGTCCCGCGGCCGGAGGCCGAGGTGTTGGCGCGTCTGGCCGAGTTGCCCGGCTTGCAGCCGCTGGCAGCCGCCGGCGAGGAAAGCGAGTTGGCGGCTGCGGAGGACTGGCATACTGCGATGCGACGCGCGGTGCAGCAGCACTATGGAGAACACCCGGTGCAACCGCTGGTCCGCACGCCCGTGCTGCGGGGTCGGGAAGCGCCGCACCAGGTCCAGGTGGACGTGTCCGGTTGGCAGGACTTGTTCCTGATCGTCGAGGATGTCGAGGACTATTATCAGGATCGAGCCAACTGGGCCGAGGCGAAACTGATCGACGCGGACGGGCAGGTCACTTGGTTGGACGAAGTCGAGCCGGTATCGGCCGAGCAGCAGCACGACTCGTTGCATTTGAACCGGAGTGCCAGTTTCGAGGATCTGCGGATTGGGGATCAGCGTTTCGAGCGTGGTTTGCACACGCATGCGATCAGCGTGATTCACTTTCGGTTGGGTGGCCGGTACGAACGTTTTGAATCGTGGGTGGGCGTCTGTGCCTCGCGGGCCCCTGGCCGGGGCACGGTCCAATTTGTGGTCACGCCCGAGCCGGTGAGCGACCGGCAGGGTCTGGAACCGTTGTGGGCGGAGGTCGAGACTTCGTATCCGGACACCGATTCGCGGCAGCAGATCGCCTGGGAACGTTCGGACCAGGCGGTATTGTGGGGTCCGGGCGTGGAGGATTTGGCGGCTCTGACGTCGCGTTATGTCGGGCGTTTGCGTGGTCCTTTGGCGGAGGAAGGTCGGCAGGCGGTGGCGGCGTTGGACGGCCAAGCGGCGTTGTCAGCAGCTCGTGCCTGGTACTACCGCGACAAATGGGACCAGGAGTTGTCGGCCTTGTTGGATCGCCGTGCGTATGCCATCAACGTGATGACGGCGCTCAGTCGGGACGCGGAGGACGTGCCGCGTTTGATCGCGTTGCTGGACCACGAGAACCATTGGTTGCGGATCAATGCGGCCAAGACGCTGGTATTTCAGGGTGCTGCGGAGGCCGTGGAAGCGATTGGTGAGCGGCTGGCTGCTGCGCCGCCCGAGGGGGACTTTGGTTTTTTCAACGAGCCCTATTTTGCTCGCGCCCAGGGGTGGGATGAATTCAGTGATCCGGCCCCGCGGTTTCGCGAAGCTTATGTGATGGCCCTGGGCCAATTGGGAGCGACCGAGTACGTTCCGTTGCTGATCGACATTTTGTTCGATGATCGCAACGTGTTGGAGGTCCAGTACCGCGCGGGCAACGCGTTGGACATGCTGGGCACGCCGGAGGCGGTCGAGGCGTTGCGTAAGGCCGAGTTGTCGCATCCCTATCACAGCGTGCGGATGGTCGCTCGGGAAGCCCTTTGGCGGCGGGACGCGGCGCTGTTGCCCCGCACGGCTTCGCGGCCGGTCGGCCCGCAGGTGGACGAATCGCAGATTCCGGACCAGCCCACACGTTTTGTCTTCATCCAAGGCGATCCGCTGCCTTACAATCCGTTCCAGATGGACAGCTGGCGGCAGGTCTACATGACCACGGACAGCGGGCCCACGTATCGGCCGGGCCGGAATCTGTTCGTACTGGATATTTCCACGGGCCAGCCGCAGGTCACGCCCCTGACCCATTTCGAGGACGGCTTCGTGGCCGATTGCTCGGTCAGCTATGACGGGCAGAGCGTGTTGTTCTCCCGCCGCGAGGAAGACAGTCCCTGGTGGCACCTCTACCGGATCCAGGCGGACGGGAGCGGGATGGAGCAAATCACCCGGGGGCCTTATCACGATGTGCATCCTCACGAGATGCCCAACGGCCGGATCGTGTTCTCCAGCTCGCGGTTGGGCGCCCGCGACGAGTATCACGGTTATCTGTGTACCGGATTGGCGACGATGAACCCGGACGGCAGCGACATTCAGGTCATCGGGTTCAATCTGGGCCGGGACGCCGAGCCGTCGGTGGCGACCGACGGCCGCCTGCTGTTCACGCGTCTCGAGCTCTTCTACTCGCGGATGAAGACCGAGTGGAATTTGCTGGCCGCCTTTCCCGACGGCACGCGGATGCACACCTTGTATGGGCCCGAACGGCGCTCGCTGTGGGCCGGGATCCACGGCGGCTATACGTCCTGGGGCATGTCCGGACCGCGGCATCGGCAGCTGCGACTGACCCAGCCGCAACCCTATCTGCCGGGCCGGTATGTGCTGAACACACCGGCCGGGCCGGTGATCACGCAAGGCCGGTTCGCCGAACACTTCGTGCGGGAGGAGTTCCTCCGCAGCGGGGGCAACGATCCCTGGGCGATCACCACGCCCTACCCGCTGGACGAAAATACGTTGCTGGTCGCGGCTGGCGAGAAGCAGCAGGAGATCGTGCGGGGCGATTTCCCCCGGGAAACGGTCGATTTGGGCCTGTATCTGCTGGACATCCCCAGCGGCCAGCTGACTCGGTTGTACCACGACCCGGACGTGGTCAGTTTCGAGGCACGTCCGCTGCATCCCCGCCGCGTGCCGCCCCAGTTGACCGAGTCCCCCGCAGCGGATCAGGGCGGTTTTACCGGCACGTTGTACGCCAATTCCGTGTTCCTGACCCAAGTGGACGAACTCCGCGAACGAGGGCGGTTGATCCGGGTGATCGAGGGGCTCCCCCAGGTCGCTCGCCACATGACGCACACCAGTGGTGGTGGAGAAGCCTGGAAGAATCACGGCGGGGCTTTCGCACGCGTGCTGGCCACCCTGCCGCTGGCCGCCGACGGCTCGTTTGCGGCCGAAGTTCCCGCCGATCGCTTGCTGCATTTGCAGGTACTGGACAGCGACCGCCAGGTTGTGGGGAATCAAACCGTGTGGATGCATCTGCGTCCGGGCGAGAACAAGGGCTGTGTCGGCTGTCACGAACCGCCGCATTCGGCGGCC
>SLMF01000652.1 GCA_007133715.1 Planctomycetaceae bacterium | reverse complement strand
CCCACGCCTGCAGAGCCGAGCCGGTTTCGGGATCGATGACCCGCGCGATTCGCACATCGCGCCCGGCGGTCGTACGCAAAACCGCTTTGTGTTCGGCAACCTGCGTTATTTGCTTGCACCCCAATTTGCGGTAGGTATGGAGGTGAGTCATTGGAAGACGCACTACCAGGACAAACTGCCGGGGGATGCGATGGTATTAGAATTCACCGGTTCGTATGGGTTTTAGACATGCCCGACCGCTCCGACAGTCCGTCTCACCCGGTTGCGATTCAAGGTGCCGACCTCCGATGGCTATCAAGACAACCGATAAACAAGCGATCCTTGGCCGGATTCGTGAGGCCGGCGTGATCGGAGCCGGGGGTGCCGGGTTTCCGACCTACAAAAAGTTGGAAACTCCGGTCGAGTTTGTGATCGCCAATGGCGCCGAGTGCGAACCGTTGCTGCAGAAGGACCGCGAGACGCTGCGGCAGGATCGCGAGGCCTTTCTCCGTGGTCTGGAGATCGTGCAGCAACTGACGGGCGCTTCGCGGGTGACGGTGGCTCTCAAGGAAAAGAACCGGGATTTGTGGGAAATCTACCGTGCGGAATTCCAGGCCCGCGGCTACGAAGGGTTGATCTATCGCGACGTGTATCCGGCGGGCGACGAGTACGTGCTGGTGTACGAGGTCACGGGTCGGCAAATCCCGCCCGGCGGGATTCCGCTGGAGGTCGGTTGTGTCACCAGCAACGTGGAAACGATCGCCAATGTGGCGCGCGCGGTGGACGGCCAACCGGTGGTCGACAAGTGCCTGACGATCTGTGGTGCGGTCTCACGTCCCCTGACCACAAGCGTGCCGGTGGGAACTTCCTTGGCCGACTGCCTGGAACGGGCGGGCGGTTGCACCGTCGACGATCCGCTGGTGCTGACCGGCGGCCTGATGATGGGCGGGGTGACCTCGAACCTGGACGATCCCGTGACCAAGCGGATGGGCGGCGTGATCGCTTTGCCACGCCAGCATTATCTGGCCCGGCGGAAAAGTCAGTCGCGGGAGACCTACACCCGCATCGGGCACGGCCAATGCGACCAGTGTTCGTTATGCACCGAACTCTGCCCCCGCTATATCCTGGGGTACCCGATCGAGCCGCATCGCGTGATGCGGACGCTGCTGATGACGGGGCAAGCTCGGCAGCGTGACAGTCTGTGGGCGCAGTACTGTTGCGAGTGCAACGTGTGCTCGTACATTGCTTGTCCCGAGCAACTGGACCCCAAGAACCTCTGCGTGGATGCCAAGCAACTGTTACGTGAGAACGGCCTGGGGCGGACAGCGGAAGAGTTGTCGGTGCTGTTTCGCGAACCGCACCCGGCTCGCCACGGTCGCGAGATCCCGATTGCCACCTTGCTGACGCGGCTGGGGCTCCGGCCTTTCGCGCAACCCGAGGACTTTGTGCCCCGTCACGACTGGCAGCCGCAACGCGTCACGATTCCCTTGGGTTCCCATGTGGGCGTCCCCGCCGTAGCGCGGGTCCGACGCGGCGAGCGGGTGCGACGCGGGCAGCTGATCGCCACCGTCGCACCCGAACAACTCGGTTGTCCCGTACACGCCAGTATGGACGGGCAGGTCACCGCGGTGACTCCCGCATCCATTCAGATCACCCGGTGAGGTCCTGGCAGCCGCGTTCCCACCACGAGAGCTACAGGAATGGCACAGCGATGAACCACGGCAACGCAATCGGCATCGTCGAGACTTCGAGTATCGCCAAGGGTTTCGAAATCGCGGACACCGTTTTGAAGACGGCGGAGGTGAAGATCATTGTCAACCGCACCATCTGCCCGGGGAAGTACCTGGTGCTGGTTGGCGGCGAGGTCGATGCGGTTCAGGCCAGCGTCGAGGCGGGGATTCGGGTGGGCTCCCACACGGTGGTCGATCATATCGTCATTGCGAACGTGCATCCGGCCGTGTTCCCCGCGGTTAGCGGGGTATCGCATCTGCCGGAAATCCGCGCCTTGGGCGTGCTCGAAGCCTTCAGTGTCGCCGCGGTGATCGAAGCGGCCGATGCGGCCGTCAAAGCGACGCAGGTCCAGTTGGTCACGATCCATTTGGCCATGGCGATCGGCGGCAAAGGCTGGGTATCGCTGACCGGCGATGTCGCTTCTGTGGCGGAAGCCGTGGAGATCGGCGCCCGGGCCATCGAACGCAAGGGACTGCTGGTCGAAAAGGTGGTCATCCCGCATCCCCGCCCGGAAATCGTCCGTGAATTCCTGTAACCGCCCCAGATTGCTGTCTTCGAGCTTGTTCAAACCTCCCACAGGTGGCCGTCACGGTAGGGCGGCTTGATCCGCGTTCCGAAGGCGTTGCGTAACATGGCTTCGGGCAGTGATTGCGGGTTCGACGGGCAGACGGTAAAAAATGGCGCATGGGCAGCGTGGAACGTATTTCCTGAAGGGCTCGGCTCACAGGTTACCCAATGACGAAGAAACGGTTAGGTCTTCTGATCCATCCTGGCGAGCCAACCAACAATGGCGTGATTCGGGGGGTCATCCGCTTTGTGCAGACTTACGGGGGCTGGCACATTGCGACCCATTATGCGGTGCCCTCGTTAGCGTGGAGGTCATTGCGGCCATGGCAAGGCGACGGGTTGATCGCCATGGTCTATTTCGACGCCCAGTACCAGGCGTTGCTCGACAAAGGGTTGCCGGTGGTGAACGCCAGTTCGCGGGTAGAAACCCGGCGGTTGCCGACGGTATGTTCGGACAATCTGGCGATTGGCCGAATGGCGGCCGAGCATCTCATGGGCTTGGGGCTCCGGTATTTTGCAGGGGTCGGTCGAGGCGGTTTGCATCATGACCGGCGACGTGTCGATGGTTTCGAGCGAGCGGTAATTCGTCGCGGTCATCGCTGCGAGCGGTTGGAGTTTCCGGTCCAGCGGCAAACGGTCAACGACTTGAGCTACCTCCGATTTCTCTTGCGCAAGATACCGCCTCTGCCCACACCGATCGGTATTTTTGCAGCGCACGACAATTTGGGGTGTCTGGTATTAAAGGCCTGTTCTGAATTGGACCTGAAAGTCCCCTATGATGTAGCGGTCGTGGGTGTCAACAATTACGAGCTGCTCTGCGAGACGGCCCAACCGCCTTTGACCAGCATCTGCCAGAACGCGGAACGCATCGGCTTTGAAGCGGCGCGTCTGTTGGATCAGATCACGAAGGGCACGGCGGAGCCTGTCGAGCACCTGGAAATCCCCCCCGGAGAATTGGTCAAACGACGTTCGACCGATTTTCTCGCCTTTCAGGATCCTGACGTCGCCGCGGCGTTGGTCTTCATTCACGAGCATGCCAGTGAGCCGATTACGGTCGAGCATGTGCTGCAACATCTTGCCGTCTCGCGACGGACTCTGGACAAGAAATTCTGTGAGATTTTGGGGCACCCTCCGGCAGCGGAGATTCGGTCCTCGCGGATTCGCCGCGCCCAAGATTTGTTGGCCAGGACAGATGAGCAGATCGTCATGGTCGCCGCCGGCTCGGGCTTCCGCAGCGTGAGCGGTTTTCAGCGCGCCTTCCGAGAGCATACGGGTTTGACCCCCCGCCAATATCGCCGCCAGTTTCGTTGACCCTCGGGCGTGTCGAGTGCGATTTTCAACCATCGCGATCGGTGAAATGCAGAGCAGACATCGGCGTTGCCTTCATCGGCCCTGGTTTCTGGCGGCGTAGCACGCGGCCGAGTTGCATCTCCAAGCGCTCCTGGAAATCGTCGTCTCCCAGGGCTCGGCCGTTACGCTCGTGT
>SLMF01000739.1 GCA_007133715.1 Planctomycetaceae bacterium | reverse complement strand
CGCCAGACCCTCGTCCGTGATGCGGGCACGCCGCAGTTGAAGGGCACTCAACTCATCCATCTGACCCACAAACCCGAGCACGTCGTCGTCCACCTCCGCGTGGTTCAGAATCACTTCGTCCACGTTCTTCAAGTGTCGCAGGCGGGCCAGATCGGCCGCCGTCCCCCGCCAGGACTCCCCTATCTCCACCGAAAACTGCTCGACCACCTGCATCCCCCACAGCGAAGCCCGGCTGCCCAGTGTCGCACCCAAACGTTGCAGCTCGGTCATCGCGCGATCATGGCGGATGCGATCCAGACGCGCCAGCGCTTCCGCTGCCCGGCGAGCGGCCGAAGTCACCTGCGGCTGAGCAACCTGTTCCAACGCCGCCCGCGCGGCTTCCGCCGTCACCGACTCCGGTCGCAAAGCCAATTCCTGCAGCACATAAATCCCCCGAGTGGTGACCTCCAGATTGTTCGTTTCCAGCGTCTGGACCACCGCTTCGATCGCTTCCCGCCCGGCCTGAATCAATTGCTCGGTGGCTGCCTCACGCCGCACAAACAGATCGGAATCCAGATCCTGTACCCAACGGCCAATCTCCTCCGCATCGGGACCGGCGGCAAAGGCAGTATGAAACACAAATAACCCAACTAGAGTGAGAACAAGACGAATCACTCGAAGGGAGAAGCCGGGGTGTGAACTATGCCATTCGCGGAACATGAAACAACTCTCGAAGTATGCAATTCCAGGGTGATCCTGCCCGGGCCGACCGTACGCACCCGGACAGCCACATTCGGTTACCCGTCTATTGTTTCAAACTTCGCCCGTTTTGGCCAGACAAGCTGGGCGGCCGCGTTTCGATGTGGACACCAAGGGCCCCTTTCCGCTAGTCTTCCGCTTGAGGCTGGTTTGTATCCTTAGAGGAGGCTACCCATGCGAGGTATTCCGTGGCTCAGCTTAGGGGTTCTGCTGTTGGCTGGAGCCCGCGTATCGGGGCAATCCGTCGAGTTTCGCGTGGACACGGATGTCTTTCTGGGCGAGGAAAAAGAGCCCTTTGCCGAGAATGTGACCATTTTCAAGGCCGGTTTGGTCTACGATTTTCCGCTCTCCGGCCCCCGCGAGATTACGGTGTTCGATCCCTCCCGAGGCCGTTTTGTGCTGTTGGACGGGGAGCGTCAAGTGAAAACGACGCTCACAACGCAAGAGCTGCTCGAGTTCGTCGCCGCGATGAAGGTGCATGCGGAGGAACGGGGCGGGTTGTTTGCCGCCGCGGCGGACCCGCAATTCGAGCAGCAATTCGACAATACGACGGGCTGGGTCGCCCTGCAGGCGCCGAAGATCCGCTACCGGGCGCGGGGACAGCAACCGGAACTCGAGCTGGCGCCCGCCCGCTACCGTGAGTTCGCCGACTGGTACGCTCGCCTGAACGCCACCCGACCGGGTAGTCTGCCGCCCTTTGCCCGCATCGAACTGAATCGGGTGATGGCCGAACGCGGCTGGATTCCGGGCGAAGTCGAATTGACGCTGGAATCGCAGGAACAGCAGCGCAACCGCCGCGTCGTCTTGCGAAGCCGCCACTTTCCCTTCTGGCGCCTCTCCGCCACCGATCACAAGCGTCTGGAGGAAGCGGGCACGCAACTGGCGCAGTTTCGCGCCGTCAGTTTCACCGAGTACCGTCAGGGTTGGCAGCAAGCCCGCTGAGCGCCGCTCAACAACAAATTACCGAATCAGGGGTGGCAGCCCGCCGTATCGCTTCGGCCGATCCCGTGTCTTACAATCGACTCCTGGCCCTCGAGCTGTTCTGCAGCTCGCGGTTGGGCCGTCCCGATTCGAATCCTCGTCATCCAGGAGCGACGGAACATGAGCGAAGCGATCCGGACCACGCGCCGTCAGTTTTTGAATCAATCTTCGGCGGTCACCGCCGGAGCCCTTTTGAGCGGAGGGGGCATTGCTCGGCGAGCCCATGCGGCGGGCAGCGATGTCTTGCGGGCCGTATTGGTCGGCTGTGGCGGTCGCGGCCGGGGCGCGGCCGCCGATTGGCTGGAAGCCGACCCGCGTTGCCGCTTGGTAGCCACGGCCGACGCTTTTCGCGAGCAGGCCGCGCGGGCGGCCGAAACGCTGGCCCAGCGGTTCCCGGACCAAGTGGATATCGGCGATCGCGTCTTCGGCGACTTCGACTGCTGCAGCCAAGCCCTGGCCACCGATTGTGACGTGGTCCTGCTCTGCGAACCGCCCGGGTTCCGCCCCGCCCACTACCAAGCGGCGGTGCAGGCCGGAAAACATGTGTTCATGGAGAAGCCCGTCTGTATCGATGCGCCGGGCTACCGGAAAGTTATGGCGGCCAACCGGGACGCCGACGAACAGGGCTTGAAAGTCGTGGTCGGACTCCAAAGCCGCCATGATCCGCGATTGATCGACACGATCCGCCGCATCCACGACGGGGCACTGGGCGACATCACCTACCTGAGAGCCTACCGCAATGGGGCCGGCGTCTGGGTGCGACCACGCCAACCCGACCAGACGGAAATGCAGTACCAGGTCAGCAACTGGTACTACTTCGTCTGGCTCAGCGGCGATCAGATCGTCGAACAGCATGTGCATCACCTGGACCGCATCAACTGGGCCATGCGGGATCAACATCCGATCGAAGCGAACGGGATGGGGGGCCGCCAGGTGCGCAAGGGCGTCGATTACGGCCAGATCTACGATCATCAGTGCGTCGAATACCTGTACCCGGACGGCACGCGGTTGTTCAGCCAGAATCGCCATATCCGCAACTGCTGGAACTTCGGCGGCCAATTCGTCCACGGCACACGCGGCCACTCCGATTGCAGCGGCCGGATCGAAGGCGAGAACGCCTGGCGATACGAGGGGCCTTCGGTCCGCGCCACCTTGCAGGAACACGTGAACCTGGTGCGGGCCATCGCAGACGATACTCCGCGGAACGAAGCCTACTACGGAGCCGACAGCAGCTTTACCGCGATCCTCGGCCGGATGGCCACCTACTCCGGCCAGGTGATCAAATGGGAAGAAGCGGTTGCCCAAGGTCGCGACGAAATGCCGCCACGACTGGCCTGGGACGCCCAGCCGCCGCTCCTGCCCGACGAGGACGGCGGCTACGAAAGCTCCGTGCCCCAACCGGGAATCTACCAACCCTTCACCGCGTGAGGAATCAAAGGGATCAGGCCTCTTTGATTTGTTCTTCGGGCATAGGTCGGACTCTCTGACGGCCACGGGGACGCAGGGTCGATACACTCAGTCGAATAGCCGGGAAGTTGTAGAGGGACTAAGTGTAGGGGGACTAAGTGTAGAGGGACTAAGGCGGCGCTCAAAAATAACTTACCGGATTTCTCGCCGAGGTGCTGGAAGGACTTTATCGTTCCATGCGACGTGGAAAGCGGCTCGTCGAATAAGCACCCGGCCACGAGTTTTTTGATGGAACCAAACTCGTGCCGCGAAGCCAAAATCTGACCGCGAAGCGGTTTTACAACAAAGCCCGGGGTCGCGATAGCGCACCCCGGGGACGCGGTCCGCCCACCCCCCCGTCCCCGAACCCCAACGGGGTTCTCCAGCAACGGGGCGCGCGGTTCGATGATCATTTCCGTGTTTGGGATGCGGGTCCCATGTCGGCGGCCTGCCCGTTGTAAAACCCCGTTGGGGTTTGGGGATCCTGGTTGACGCCTGCCAACCCGGGGTGCGCTGCCGCGACCCCGGGCTGGGTTGTGCAACGCCTTCGGCGTAAAACGGCCGGTCGCTTCCGGGATTCGCGGTTTCGTCACCAACTCCGAGTG
>SLMF01000615.1 GCA_007133715.1 Planctomycetaceae bacterium | reverse complement strand
GCTTGAGAGGGGAGTTATTTCCGAGAGGAGCAATTGTCGCTTCCGAAGGGGCCTCGCCAGATGCGTTTTCCGCGTTTAACCAGAGGGGGTCGGGCCGTTCCAGGGCCGTGACAAAGTAGGCTCCACCGAAATCCGGGTTGCCCTGGGGATTGTTTTCGAAGAATTCATCGACCAGGTCCGCCGTCAAGGCATCGAAGGAGCGGATTTTTCGGGTGGTTCCATTCGAACCTTGGGCTACGGTGACCAAATCGGCTCGATCGTCCCGGCTGGTGTCGATCCCCGCCACCCGGACGGGTGCATGGTAACTGGAGGTTTCGGATTGGGTATAGGCCAAAAAGGTCGGTGTGATCACGGAGGCGCCGGTTCCACTGGGCGCATGTTGCCGTCCGTCGAGCACCTGGACTCGCGACCCGCCACGATAGCCGGCCCCGACAATCACGTCGGGTATGAGATCGGCATCGACACGGGCTAGATCAATCGATACGCCGCCCAGAAATTGGTGGTAGAACAGGGCGTCGCAGGAGAAGGGATAGTAGGTTCCTACGATGCTGGCCGTTGTTCCACTGGTATCGAAAATATGGACGGTCGAGGCCATTCCGGCTTGGTTGCCGACAAGGACTTCACTCCGCCCGTCCGGGAAGTTGTCGGCGAGCACGGTGCCATGGGAAAACGTACCCATATCAGCCACCTGGACGGTCACGCCTCCCAGGAAATCCGGGAACGCCTCGAAGGCATCTTTGTAGGGGGAGAAAACAAGCCCGCCCTGATTTTCGAAAACCTGAACTTTCGAGCCGTGCAGGCTCATGCCGACCACGATATCTTCCCTCCCGTTGCCGGTGACATCTCCCACCGCCACATCAATCCCGCTGGTAAAGGAAGGATCAAAGGCAAGGAATTCGGTCAACAATTGCCCTTGTTGGTCGAAAACACGTACCAAGGGGCGGTGAGCTCGTTTCGGGGCCGTAATGATTTCGTCGATGCCGTCTCCGGTCAGGTCGGCCGTGACCACGTGGACACCGCCTCGATAGGATGGGTGGTAAGCAGGAAAGCGATGCACTAACTCGCCCGTCTCTCGCTCAACCAAGTGAACGTAAGGGCTGCTTTGGTTGCCCTTGTCAGGGCTGATCACAATCAAGTCAGGCCTCCGAGACCCCTGGAGCGTGGGGTGCAGCAAGATGTCATCTTGGTTTTGAAAGAGATCCCCCCCAGCAAAACCGTCAAATTGCCGCATCTTGCCTGGCGATACCGAGCTTGCAAAAAACCCCTGGAGAGCGTCGTCTGGATCGTTGATGGAGGTCGCAAAGTAGTACTTGACTCCGTCCCTTTCCCCGATCGGATTGTCGATTTCCTCATCGTCGCTTGCGAAAGCGAACCTCGCCAGCGCCTCCAAAACGGCGTGTTGATCGTTACGGAGTTCGGCACGCGGGCCGGTCTGCACCCCCGAAAGGAACTGCAAGGTGGTGGTTTGGGCTGTTTTTAGAAACATGCCTTCCAGAATCGGCAGACCGGGATCAAACTCATCCCAGCCGGTAAGAAGGTCGAGGAATCCTTCCTGAGGGTCGGGTGTAGTCAGATCATACAAGGGGTCCGCTTCCTCCCGGAAGAGGAATTCGCCTTGTGCTAAGACGGTTGTGCTGACATTGGAGCCGTTGCGATTCACCGACGCTTGCGCGATGTCCGCCAGCTGCTCTCCCTGGCCAGGTGTGACCGGTTGGGGGGGGCTCAGTGTCCAGATGATCAGCGGATCGTCAAAGACGCCACCCAGAGTGTCCCATTGAGTGGGGTCCGCGCGAACAAAGGTTTCGGTGGCGAAAAACCCGGCTTTTCCCGAAGTGAAATGCGTAATCGTGGTATCGTTCGCCTGCTGCTCAATGTACCCGTCCAGCGCGTAAGCCAGCACAAGCGCGTCGTCATTCTCGCCTGGTCCGCGAACTCCGATGAAGATCTCACCATCCTCGGCACGGAATCCGGTCAGCCGCGCAGCCCCCAAGTAACGGATCCGGGGGCGGCCTTGAGAATCGATGCCATAGGTGTTTTGAAAGACACCCCCCTGAAGATGACCTGCTTGAGTAATCGGTTCGACCGGGGGGCCAGCTTCCGGCAGGAGTGTCCTAACATCAAATCGTCCTTGCTCCAATGTGGCGAAGGCCGTCAACATCATGCGGGATTCCAGGGGTTCCAACCCCACACGCCGCGTGCGGTGGGCTGTTGTGCGTTTTTTCCGGCGGCGAATGCCCTCGAATCGACCCCTCTTCCGCTTGCTGGCTGGTAGGCGTGCCATAAAAGTACCCCCTGATGGGTTGTATGCAAAAAGCGTGGGGGGCTTCCCTTGTGCGAACGGAACTGCAGGTCCCCCTGCGCGTCACAGACGAAATCGACGATCCTCGCTTCGGAAAAAAACGAACTCTTCCCGAGACATCCCCTACTACAGATACCTCACGGATAGGACGAGTCAAGCCTTCCGCAGGTTCCCCAACCGACAAAAGCGCGAAACGGTTTGTAAATTGCCCATATTTCCCAATTATTACCCGTGGGCCGCTCGAAATGCAAACATCTTCTCGTCCGCGCCCTGATCCGTAAGACACGCTGGGTGCGTAAAACCACCCAAGATGCCCCTTCAGATACCGAGTCGCGCGAAAAAATACCCTCGCTGCAACCGCCAAGAAGCAGAATTTCCTCACAATCCCTAACTTTTGCGTGATCCAACTAACGGTTCGGACCGATATGCTTTTCACGGTGCCATTCAGGTGGCCAGATCCAAGCAGGGAGGCATGGGCATGAAATGCAAAGCATGGACACGATGGGGATTGCTCTGTTGCATCGGGGCAATCGTCGTTTTTACCCCGAATGTGCGGGCAGAAGATTCCTCCGCCGTCAGCGTTTCGCTGTCGGACAGCGGGCGAATGGCGGTCTCGACACAAGGGGGTGCTTGGGACGAGACGGAGATGTTGCCAGTTTTGGACGAGGACCAACTGGCGGCCGACTGGGACGATACATGGAACGAGGATAAACACTATCCTAAATATGAGGAGTACTGGTTGCACGAGAGGCCTTACCGGTACGCTCGTGCCGACGTGTTGATGTGGCACCGGGTGGGCACGGGGTGTGATCGCGTCCTGGTGGTCGATCAGGATGTTCCCGTGCCAGGGCAGAATACGCTGCTGAGCACCGGCGACTTGAGCTTTCGATACGAACCGGGCGTGCGGCTGACGTTGGGAACCCAGGGCGAATCGTGCTGGTATGACGCGTTGGAAGCCACGTATCTTGGCGTTTTTGATTGGAACGCATCCGGGTCGGTGTTCGGCGACAACAATTTGGCCGCCTCGGGCGTGCTGGGGTTCATCTGGAACGATGGTTCGGGTGCGGACGAATTCCACGCGGACTACCAAGCGGAACTGCATAGTATCGAATTGAATTGTGTCAAGAGTTGCTGTTTGGACTGCTGCCGGCAGATCGATTTTCTCTGCGGCTTCCGCTTCCTGACGCTGCAGGAGGATTTCGCGCTCACGGCAGTCGACTCTCAGGAGGGAACCAGCGCCTACGCGGTTTCGACGAAGAACTATCTGTACGGTGTCCAGATGGGTGGGCGTTTGCGACGTCACTGGGGCTTGTGGGCGACCGAATTCCGAGGCACGGCGGGCTTGTTCGTAAACGACGCCCAGCAACGGCAACACATCAGCGATTATCCGAACGGTTTCGAGCTACGCGGTCCCACCCGAGGCAGTGGCCAGAGTGCGGCGATGCTGGGCGAATTGAGCGTGACACTCACCCGGCACCT
>SLMF01000716.1 GCA_007133715.1 Planctomycetaceae bacterium | reverse complement strand
TGGCGCACCTGGTGTACCGACGCCGGGACGGATTTGGGCGTCCGAGCAATCCGTTACGAAGAACTGACCGACTGGCCCGCAGTGACGGCTCGGCTTGCCCTGCCCGCCTGTGAACTACCGCGGGCGAACCAGACACCAGGCGTCGAAATGCCCGTGTGGACAGCGGATGCGATCGAAGCGGTCGGGCGGGTGTGTGCGGATGATGTGGAGCGATTTGGGTGGGAGTCGCCGACGGGTACGGATCAATCGGCGGCGACGGGACAGCCTGGCCACACCGCCGGACGCAACCGCCGCTCGACGTGCATCCGATTGGTTCGATGATTCCCCGACCTATCGTTTGCGCCAGTAGCCGGGGCGGCGCCTGGTGTGAGCCACGGCCACAACGAGCCATCGGTCCTCGACTGCCTTTCGATAGATGATTTGAAATGGATACCGCTTGAGCAGAAAGAACCGGTGACGATTGTCGCACAAGGGATAACGCCCAGGGTGTGCGGCAATCGTTTCCAGCGCCTTCTCAAATTCGGCTTCAAACCGTTCGGCAACCCGAGTGCTTCGTTCGGCGTACCATCTCAGGGAATCCGTGTACTCCTGCTCAGCAGCCTCGGTCACTCGCAGTTTATCCATCGAGCCCGGCCCTCCGTCGAGCCCGGGCTTGTACTTCCGACCAAGTGGCCGTCGACATGCGTCCCTCGTCGTACTCTGCCGAACGCCGTTGGGCTTCGGCAATCCATTCCGCGTCAGGTAACGGCCAGTCCGCGGGCGGGACATCTTCCCAAAGTGTGTTGGCGAGACGGATTCGTTCCGTTGTATTCAGCGTTCGAGCAGCGGAAAGCACTTCTTGAAAAGTCGGCATGGTCAACCCCACAATCCACGGTCAGCAGGAATCCAATACGATACCCATTGCAAAATACACGCCAGCCTGCATGAAGTCAACGGTCGGGAACCACGCCAACCTCGTAGCGGTCGTCGATGCTCGCCCTGGGATGTCAACGCCAGAGGTACCTGGTCAGCAGGCGGGGCCACTGGGACGGTGATTCCCATCGATAAGCGCTCATGTGGCGCAGTGATGGTTCGGTGCTACCAATGACCACACCACGCCCAGCCCGCCGACGCTCAGCCCGGCCGCCGACAGCAGGAACCCGACACCGAGGGTGGCGAACCCCCAATGGAAGCTCCGCACCGTTTCGCCCAACCCGATCACCGCCCCGGCCAAACAGCCCAGCCCAAACGCACCGGCCGCGACCAGGGCCAAGTCCTGGTGCCACCGCTTCGCGACCCGGACGCAAAGCCCTCCGACCGTGAACAGCAGGGCAAAGAACCCGCTTAAGCCGCAGGCGAACTGCCAGGTGAAGCTTAGCATCAAGGCTTTCCGGCCCGCCGGGTTGAGCCGTGCGATCTCCGCCCGCTGAAACTCACCCCGTTGGAACTCACCGAACCGCGGGGACTGCGTCTGGAGGTGCGTGCCGATGGCGATGACGCCCACGCTGGCCCAAATCAGCAACAACCCGGCGATCCACCATGCACGAGCCACCGAAGCCCCTCCCTTGCCGAACGTAGTTGAACTGAACCGCGGAGCTGAGGCGGCTTTGGGGTTTCGATGGGCGCCCCACCCCGCACAAGGTCAGAGTAGGCAGACTGGGCGGCGAATGTCAATGGGCCCAGGGTGGGATTGTCGGGAAGATCCGGCAAATTCCGTGGCGGGCGGGACGGGGAGAATGATCCGGTGCGCGACCGGTGGGGCAGATAATGCGGGTCGTGCCGCGCGGCGTTTCGGGGCGGTACCACGGGCACCCCACGCCTGCGGCATCGTCCGGTGTACGTCGCTGTTTCTACACGGTAATCTCATGACGAGGGAGCGTATTACCCCGCGTGGATAAACCGCTCGGTTTTCACGCCGCACCCGGAGTTCTCGGTTATCGCTTTGGGAGTCTCAAGCGGCATCTCCGAGACGGTTCGAAACGAGTTTGGACCGTACAATCGGTCGCAACCCCCAAATGCTTTTGGTTCCTATGATGCAGAACCATATACCCACAGAAGGTGGTTCAGGTTCTGCGCCCGATACGCTGCTGCGGCCATCGCCCCGGCTGACAAGGTGATGGAGGGAACCGGGATCCTGAATTCACGGCAAAAGGCGCATCGAGACGCCTCAGCCGCCGGGAGGCAACTCCGCGGGGTGCCGCGGCTTTTCGTAGGTTCCTTTCAGCATTTCGGCCAATTGTTCGACCTCGATCGAGTCGGACAGGAACTGGACGGCGCCGTTGCGCAGCCCGACTTGCCCGCCACCGACATGAGTGCTCGCGATGCCATTGGGAGTGGGCAGCGTGAGGCCAAACGGGTGTCTCTGCCGCGCTCTGATGCTCTCTTCGAGGTCCAGCCGGGGAACCTCTTGGCTCGGAGCCATCCAGCACACGGGTTCCTTGCGTTCTACCAACAGGATCATGTCGTCACTGTGGCGGCCAAAGTCGGCGAGCGCTTTGCCTTGGCCGCCTTGGAAAGGCATCTCCGGGCCCACGACCACGGAGTAGGTTGTCTGACCCGGTTCCGCCACCGGATCGCTGGGGCAACGATAGAAGGCAACGGCGTCGCCGTGGAACTGCCGGTTGTGCTCACTGTCCCAGGCCTCGTCGAGCCGGATCCTCTCGTACAGGGCTTGGTGCCCGAGATACGGCAGCAGCAGAACTCGCCAACTGTGCAGCCGATTTCCATCCGGGTCGACCGACCACGCCGGGGGCAGCGTGCCGTGCTCGCGTTCATAGATCAGCATGGCCAGAGTGATCCGCTTCATCTGTTCGCCGCATCGGGCCAGCCGCATCGCTTCTTCCGCACCGCCAACATGGGGAAGAAACCGGCGTGCCAAGGCATCGGCGAAGTACTCCGATCGCGCGCGGATGGAAACATGGGATGCGACCTGCCGTGGGCTCACCGAGTCGTGGATGCACGGCTCGGACCACTCGCGAAGATGCGGGTTGCAGAAGGCACAGCGGCAGTGGAATGTCCACGCCAGCGGTTGACCCGCCAAGTGCGTGTCGTAGTGTTCGTTGAACCGTGCTGCGACGACGTTCCAATCCTTGCCAAGGAAGTCGAGATAACGGGGTGGGGGCACATGGTGAGTAGCCCACAACTCACCGGGCATACCCTTGCCCCAGGAGAGCGTTTGAATGACGTCGAGCACCAGCAAGCGTTCGAACAACAGCTTGTGTTCCAGCTCCGGCTCGGGCGGCAGGTTATTGATCTCGTCGAACAGCCGTTGGAACGGCTCCTTCGCCGCCGGGTGCTCGAGTGAGGCAATGCCGATCGAACCGGCGATCCCCTCAATGGCGAGTCCCACCAGTAGATCAATCTGCCACCCCGCCTGGGCCATGAGGCGGCCGAGTCGCTTGCTCGTGATGATGTCATCGATGGCGCCGCTGATGTCGCCGGTCGCAATGCGGTGATTGCTGCGGGCGTGCAGCCCGCGAGCGAACGATCGAAAACGCGCCAATTCGGGATGGGCCCTGTCCAGCAAAATGAATTCGCTCTCGTGGTGTCTGACCAGCGGGACGTAAAACGCGGGTTTCCGCACCGCCCGGCCGACCAGATCGAGAGCCGGGTTATTGGCCTCAAGCCATTGGGCCATCATCGGCAGAGCGTCCAGGGTCCAAGGGCCCTCATTAAGCCTGTAATAAAGCACGCCTTTCAAGTGATCGGTCGATCTATGTTCCGGCGACAGCTCGTCCAACAGCGTCCGGTTGAACTCGTCGCTGGCCACATAGGCACTCATGAAGGCGAACGGTTCTTCCAGAGTCATGTCC
>SLMF01000108.1 GCA_007133715.1 Planctomycetaceae bacterium | reverse complement strand
GCTCAGCTGCTGTACCATCGCCCCGATCTGGTCGTTGTCGACATTCGCGGAAATGTGGAAACTCGGCTGGGCAAACTGGATACGGGTGAGGTGGATGCTTTGGTGTTGGCCGAAGCCGGTTTGCGACGTTTGCGTTTTCAGACGCGGATCACGCAGGTGCTGCCACGTGCCGTGATGATGCCCACCGTAGGCCAGGGCGCCCTGGGACTGGAAATCCGTGTGGGAGAGCCGGAGGTGTTGGCGGCGCTGGCTTCTTTGAACCACGGACCCTCCTTTCGGGCCGTAGTGGCTGAGCGGGCTTTCCTGGCCACCTTGCGAGCCGGTTGCCTGGCTCCCGTGGGCGCTTGGGCTCGGGAACAGGACGGTCGCCTGCTGCTGGACGGGGTGGTGCTCAGCCCCGGCGGCGAGCGGCGGTTGGCCGTGGCGGTAGCCGGTTCACCAGCGGCTCCCCGGCAGCTAGGGGTCCAAGCGGCCGAGCGTCTGATCGGGCTGGGAGCGGAACGCTTGATCGCGGCAGCTCATCGCCCCGCTTCTGGATCGTAACGGTTTTTCTGATGTTGCAGGCAGCTGTGGCCGATGGAATCCGAGGGGAAGCCGGGGGCGTCCGGGAACGCGCATCGCCCGGACTGAGTGATTCCGACCACCATGGATTCGCGGCAGGCACCGCGGATCGCAACGGAGGGTAGCCTTATGCAGATCGACACCTCGCGATTCGGGCCGATCGAAATTCAGCCGGACGACATCCTGCTGTTTCCCCAAGGGGTGTTCGCATTCGCGGATCATCCGCATTGGCTGCTGCTGGCCGATGACCGGCAGGAATGGCTGGCTTGGCTGCAGAGCGTGCGGTCTGCGGAAATCGCCCTTCCTTTGGTCAGTCCGCGGCTTTTTGTGCCCGATTATCGTGTCGCCCTGACACGCAGCCAACTGGCACCGCTGCAATTGGCGGCGTTGGACCAGGCGTTTGTGCTGTGCGTGCTGAACCGCCATGGGGACCAGTTGACGCTGAATCTCCGGGCGCCGGTGATCATCAATTTGGACCGCCGACTTGGTCGTCAAGTGGTCACGAACGACGAGCAACCGGTACAGCACCTATTGTCTGCAACGGCGGTACCTTTGCGCAAAAGCGCCTGAAAGACCCCTCCGCAAGAAAAAAATGCCTGCCGCGGCGGCAGACCGTATTTTTCGGCAGGTGTCTGGCCCGATACTTTCGACCAGAGCACGAGCGGCACGAGCCCGGTGGCCGCCGCCCGCGTTTCCCATCCATCCACACCTGCCAAGCGGGGCGGGTCAACGGCGAATACGGACGAGAGGAAGGAGCCAACGCATGTTGGTATTGTCAAGACATCGTGACGAGAGCATCGTGATCGGGGATGACGTTGTGGTCCGGGTCCTGGATATCCGGGGCGATAAAGTGCGGTTGGGGATCGCCGCGCCCGCCGACATCTCGGTCCATCGTCGCGAGGTCTACGATTCGATCCAACGCGAGAACCAACGTGCGGCGGGGCTCCAGCCCGCCGACACCTGTGGTCTGGCCGCCGCGACCTCCGCCCTGTCCTGAGCAGCCCTGGCCGTACCGTGCCGGTTTCGGTCCCCGATCCACTCAGACGGTGGTGAGGGGGGCTGCCAAACCCTGCTTGTCAACGGCGCGTACTGCCCGTAAAATAGGGGTTTCACCTTGCTATCGACCCCTCGAGGACTTGGGAGGCACGTATGTTTTCGCGGCTGAACGCACGGGTGCGCGGCTGGTTCGATTCCGCGGCGACCCGCATGGGCAACGAAGTGATCATGTATTCTCGACGAGCCTGTTGTCTGTGCGACGAAGCGGAACAGATTCTCCGCGATCATGGGTTGACCCCCCGGGTGATCGATATCGACGGCGACCCCGGCCTTTGTGACCAATTCACCCACTGCGTGCCCGTCGTGGTAATTGACGGCAAGGAGCGGTTTCGCGGCCGCGTCAATCCGGCGCTGCTGCGACGGTTGCTCCGCAATTAGAGGCTTCGGGTGCTCCCGGCGCGTCTTTCCCCAGCATCTACTCGGAGTCCTCGTCATCCCACGCTTCGAATTCGCCGTCTAAGTTCGCGGAAAAGAAGCCGTCAGGTCCCAGCCGCTCCTCCAGCGTCTTCAAAACCTGAATGTGTCGCGCGTGATCCTTGCTTCCGAAGAACGCGTGATCCTTGCTTCCGAAGAAGTAGATCGGTTTCCCCATTTCCCCGCACTCGAGTTGCCGAGCTTCCTCATCGGGTTCGATCCCGCGAAGAATCGGGGCGACCCGCTGATACGATGCGGGAGGCTCGAAACCCAGGTCGTGCGCATACGCGATGACGGCTTCGAGGTAGCCTTTCAGCACCTCGGGCACCACGGGCTTGAAACGGAAGCGTTCCCGCATCCGCGCGGTCGCCTCCTCGTAAAGATCCCTCGGCCCCACCGTGCCGTTCGCGGCACGTACGCCCAGGCAAAAAGCATCCAGAAAGAACATGACCCAGGCCACTTCGCCCGTGGGAAGGCTCCGGCTGAGGAATCCGTATCCGAACCGGCGATCCTCGAAATCCTCGACGACCAAACATTCCACAACCGGACCCTGCGCGGCCACCGCCAGCCGTTCGGCCAAACTGCGATTCTTCCGCTTGACCAACTGCTGCCGCCGCTCCTTTCGCTTGGCATTCTGCCGCTCCCGCTTCTTCTGCTTCCGCTGGTCGCTCTTCGCCATGGGCTAGCTTCCCTCGCCTTCGGCAGAGATTCTCTCAGAACCCTGCACTGCTAACATCCCGTTGTACCCCTGATCGCCGCAGCTGCGGTGCAGGGTGGCCAGAATTCGCTGTTGACGCCCGACATCGTCGTAGGGCCCCGCAATATACAGCGGCTTGCCATCCTGGTACCCCATTTCCAGCCGCTGTGTCGCCCGGCTCGGGTCCAAATCCCCAAAAATGGGTGCGACGCGGTGGTAGTCCGGGTGCGGATCGAACCCCAGTTCCTGCGCGTAAGCGACCGCATCCTCGACAAAGCCCCGCAGGTCCTCCGGCGGCACCTTCCGCATCTCGAAATTCGCCTTGAGCTTGGCCAAGTAGTCGTGATAGTCGCCGGGCGGGCCCACATGGCCAAACGTTTTCTTTACACCCAAACAATAGCGGTCCACCAAGAACATGCCAAAGGCGATCTGCCCGTCGGAAAGCTGTCGACTCAGTACCACCTGCCCGATGCCTTGACTCCAGAGATCGCTGTTGACCCAACTGCCAAACACCGGCGCCATGGTCGCCGCCAGCAACCGCTCGCTCAGCCCGCGGTTCTTCTGCCGAACCAACTGCTGCCGCCGCTCCTTTCGCTTGGCATTCTGCCGCTCCCGCTTCTTCTGCTTCCGCTGGTCGCTCTTCGCCATGGGCCTGGTCTCCTTGACTCGCACGTTGCCCGATTCTAACCCCCAGCCGCTTCCAAGCCACCGCTCCCCGGCTCCCGACTCGGCCGTCCGCTGTCTCCGCTGCCCCTCTCCCGCGTAGTAGACGTCCCGTGAGAACGGAAGCACACGCGGAAAGGGGCGTTCTGCTATCCCACCACCGCCCGAATGCGGGATTCGTTCACCGGAAACAACACGCCTCGCTCGGTGATAATGGCTCGAATGTACCGGCTGGGGGTGACGTCAAACGCCGGATTGTAAACCGCGATCCCCTCCGGAGCCACCGAATGTCCCAACACCTCCGTCACTTCCGCCGCTCCCCGCTGTTCGATCGGGATCTGATCGCCGTGGTTCAACTCGAGATCGAAGGTGGTACTGGGAGCCGCGACATAGAACGGGATCCCGTGCGCGTGGGC
>SLMF01000333.1 GCA_007133715.1 Planctomycetaceae bacterium | reverse complement strand
TGGAATTCGGCGAAGTGCCGATCCGCCTGTTTTTCGAGAAACGCACGTCCAGCGATCCTCAGGACGAAGTGGCGGGTGATTGACGCCGCCACGCCTACCTTCCACAATCCGGGCAGAGGCTTTTGCAAGTCACGTGCAACCCGGTATTCGTTCAAGGGAGGTGGGAGATGCAGAAACTGGTGCAAATCGGCACGGCCACAGCTCTTTTCTTGGCGGCAATGGTCGCCTCAGCAGACCAACGCCCGAATGTGATCCTGCTGATGACGGACGATCAGGGGTACGGGGACATTGGAGCCCACGGGCATCCGCACCTGATTACCCCCCACATGGATCGGTTATGGGAGCACAGCGTCCGTCTGACCCAATTCCATGTGGACCCGACCTGTTCTCCCACCCGTTCGGCTCTGATGACCGGGCGCTACTCGGGTCGCGTGGGGGTGTGGCATACGGTGATGGGCCGGAACATGCTGCGGGCAGACGAAACCACCATGGGCGAGGTGTTCCGGGCAGCCGGTTACCGGACGGGCGTGTATGGCAAATGGCATCTGGGAGACACGTATCCCTACGGGGCGCGGTTCCGGGGGTTCGAGGACGCGATTGTGCACTTCGCAGGCGGCGTAGGCCAGACGCCCGATTTCTGGGGCAATGACTACTTCGAAGACCACTATCACGACAATGGCTCTTGGCGTCCCTTTCAGGGCTATTGCACGGATATCTGGTTCCGCGAGGCCCTGCGTTTCATCCGCGAGAACCGCGACCAACCCTTCTTCGTCTACTTGCCCACCAACGCGGCCCACCAGACCCGGCCCCACGTCGCCGAACGCTACCGGGCCCTTTATGACCACGTGGACACGACCGAACGTCTGAAGGTCTTCTGGGGTATGATCTCCAATATCGACGACAATCTGGGCGTGCTGCTCGATCGCTTGGAACACTGGGGCCTGATCGACAACACGATTCTCGTCTTCATGGGAGACAACGGAACCTGCATGGGGCAGGGCGCGTATCCGCCCGACCAGCGCGCCGAGTGGTCCGAGCGGTTCAATGCCGGGATGCGGGGCGGCAAAGGTTCGCACTACGACGGCGGGCATCGCGTCTTCTGCTACATCCACTATCCGCGAGGGGGGATCCAAGGTGGCAGGGATATCCAACCTATTACGGCACACATCGATCTGTTGCCGACACTGGTGGAATTGTGTGGAATCGAACCGCCCGAGGAATTGGCCTGGGACGGGGAATCGCTGGTCCCGCTGCTGACCGGTAACGCGGACGATTGGCCGGAACGCACGATCTTTCTGCACAACCAACGCGTCCTGGATCCGATCAAGTGGCGAAACACCTCGATTATGACCGACCGCTGGCGGCTGGTGGATGATCGCGAGCTGTACGACATCGGCCAGGATCCGGGCCAGCAGCGGAATGTGATCGACGATTACCCCGAGGTGGCTGCCCGTCTGCGGGACGAGTACGAGCATTGGTGGGAGGACATCAGCCAGCGGTTCGACGAGACGACCCCGTTGTATGTGGGTGCGGAAGCGGAGAGTTCGGTCCAGTTGAGTGCCCACGATTGGATGACACCGGACTTGGGGCGTTTACCGTGGAATCAACCGCATGTTTTGCGGCGTCCGGAAACCAACGGCCCGTGGCGGATCCGGGTGGTACGTCCGGGGCGGTACGCCTTCGTGCTCCGCGAGCGACCGGCGGTTGCCGATTTCCGACTCACCGCCAACCAGGCTCGCTTGCAGGTGGGCGATCAGGTGGATCAGACGCTGCCGGTGTCTGACGGGGCCACCGGAGTGCGTTTCGAAGTCGATTTGACCCCCGGCGACATGGAACTGATGACCTGGCTGATCGACAGCGACCAGACGTCTCGGGGAGCGTTTTACGTCGAAGCCCATTACTTGGACGAGTGATTCGGGTTTCTGTCGGGGTGAAACCGTGTCGGTCTCGGAGTTCCCGACCCACATCGGCGGTTTTGTGAGGGCCCCAAAAAGAACAGTGACCCGCTTAATTGCTGGCTTGTGCTCTGTGTTTGATGCAGGATGGTACCGACGATGCCTTGTAGCAATTTATCACGAATCCCTCACTGCGGATCAACCAGGGGGATCGTCGGGCAGGAGTGCCCAACCTACGGGGAGACGCAGCAAGCAACTTCCGGGCCTTCATGGCCTATTCAACATGATAGCATTGCTTGCGTGCTCCGCCTGAAAACCAGTAGTTAAGCGGGTCATTGAAAAAGAAACAGGGCCCGCGAGGGGCCCTGTCGGGGGGTTTTTAGAGATGAAGTAACCGCGGCCAATGCGCTGCGTCAGGCGCTCTTGGTTTGCGGCGTGGGCATTCGCAAGACCTGATTGCGGCCGGTCAAGAAGTCTTCGTCGATCCGGTACGTCTGCCCCTCTTCCTGATCCGGCAACTCGTACATGATATCCAGCATGGCTTCCTCGACGATCGAGCGGAGTCCGCGGGCTCCGGTGCCTTTGGCCATGGCCCGATGGGCGATCGACTGCAAGGCCTCGTCGGTGAACTCCAGCTGGCAATTCTCCATTTCGAACAGACTCTGATACTGCTTGATCAGCGCGTTTTTGGGCTGAGTCAGCACCTGGATCAAACCCTGCTCGTCCAGCGGGGTCAGCGAGGAGACGACCGGCAGGCGGCCGACCAATTCGGGGATCAGCCCATACTGGAGCACATCATCCGTGTTGACTTGAGCCAGCAATTCCGCCGTATTGGCGTCATTATGATAGTCGGAATGCTGGGCGAAGCCCATCATCCGACGTCCCAGACGTTTTCGCACCAGATCGTCGATGCCGACGAAGGTCCCGCCGCAGATGAACAGGATTTCGCTGGTATCCATCTGGATGTACTGCTGTTCGGGGTGTTTGCGGCCACCTTGGGGCGGTACGTTGGCCACGGTCCCTTCCAGCATCTTCAGCAGAGCTTGCTGAACGCCTTCGCCCGACACATCGCGCGTGATCGAGACATTCTGGCTGGTCTTGCCGATCTTGTCGATTTCGTCGATGTACAGGACGCCGCGTTGGGCCGCTTCCAGATCGAAGTCGGCCGCATGCAGCAATTTCAGCAGCAGGTTTTCGACGTCTTCGCCCACATAGCCCGCTTCGGTCAGAGTGGTCGCATCGCCAATGGCGAAGGGCACGTTCAGGACGCGTGCCAGGGTACGCGCCAAGAGGGTTTTCCCTGAGCCCGTGGGGCCGACCAATAAGATATTGGACTTCTCGATCTCGACGTCCGAACCTTGCCATCCCAACGACAGACGTTTGTAGTGATTATGAACGGCAACAGCCAACACCTTTTTGGCTGCATGTTGGCCGACGACATATTGTTCCAATTGAGCCACGATTTCACGCGGCGTCGGAATCTGGTTAAACAGTTTCTTCGACGGGCCCCGCCGACGTTTCTCCTGTTCCAAGATGGATTGGCAAAGATCGATACATTCACCACAAATGTACACATCCCCGGGACCCTCGACCAACGGCCCAACGTCGCGGTAGCTCTTTCTGCAAAACGAGCAGAAGGCGTTCTTTTTCGTGGTGCTGCCGCCTCTTCGACCGCCACCTAACTCCTTTCCCGCGGGCATAGACACTCCTTTCCAGAACCCGCCGCGTGCTCTCGGTCGTCGAGAGGAGCAAGCGGTGAGAAAACTCCCATGGTGTCGCTCGAATAAACCGTCCGGCGAGGCTCCTCGCAGTCGGCTGTTTGGGGGCTTCCCTGTCCGCATACGTCGAGCTGTGAAACGCTTGATGTATCCTCCATATCGCAATCCGGGCCCCTGGGGGACCACTGAAGATTCG
>SLMF01000219.1 GCA_007133715.1 Planctomycetaceae bacterium | reverse complement strand
GATGCAGATGTCCCTGCCCAGCTGGCATGCGGAGAATGCGGAGGCGGTGACGTCGCCGATCAACGTGTTTCTCTGTCCCTCGGCCAGCGGGCCGCGGGATGCCGTGACGGTGATCGATGAAGGCGGCCAGACCCTGGGTACGTTCAGCCGCTCGCACTACGTGGCCAATGCGGGACAGACGGCACCCTGGGAATACTCGCGGGATGATGTCAGCGGCGTGGCCAATGGCCCGCTGTACCGCAATTCCCGAACGCGGTTCTCCGATGTCGTGGACGGCCTGTCGCAGACCGTCTTTCTGGGCGAGCATCATCCGGTGCTCAGCGACAAGACCTGGGTCGGCGTGATTCCGGGTGCGGCCGTCTGTCCGCAGCCGCGTTTTGCCTGGGCCGAATGTGAACCGGCCGCCACCTTGGTCAACGTCCACAGCGGACCGCATCGCGACGAGCAGCCGCCGGTGATCCATCCGCCGAACAGCCCCAACGCGCACCCGGATCAGATGTTTGCCGAGCATCCGGGCGGCTGTAACGTGATGCTGGGCGACGGCAGCGTCCGGTTCATCGCCGAGACCATTCATCAGCCGACGTGGGCCGCCCTGTCCAGTATCGCGATGGGCGATTTGGTGGGCGATTTTTGAACTTGCGTCGTCAGAATCAGAAAGAGCGGAAGATGAAGATTTTTCAGGACCCCCGTTGGCGAAGCATCGTGTTGCTGCTGGCAACCGTGGCCTTGGGTTGCGACCGACCGCCCCAAGCGTCGCCGGAAAACGTGCGGCTGATCGCCGCTCTGCGCACGGCCCTGTCTGCGGAAAACAGCGAATGGCTGGATCAGAACGAAGCCGTTCTGGAAGAGCGGCACGCCAACGGCCAGCTATCCGCCGAGGAACACCGGGAATTCCAACGGATCATCGCAATGGCCCGAGAAGGTCGCTGGGAGGAAGCCGAGCAGCGCGCGATCGCATTCCAGGAAGCGCAACGCCCGCCCCGACCATGAGTGCATCCGCTGCGCCACCCGTCCTGCGGTCCCCAACCGACCCACGAGGCGCGGCAGCTCCCCCATGCCAGCAGGGGCTTGTCCAAAATCTCTCAACGCCCCGCACTGGCGGCGATTTGCGGATCACTGCCGTTCACGCCAATCCGTAACCGGGATCGGCTCGGTCTCGACCGGCCAGCTGGCTCGGTACCGATGTTCGTATAGGCCGATCTGTCCGATAGGGATCGGCCGGAAGCCCACGGTGTGGAACAGGGGCGCGTCCGGCCGCAGGCGGAAGTCCTCGGCGCCGGCATCGACGAACCCGGGATCGCGGTCCGGGAAGACCCCGTTTTCCATCAGGTCCAGGTTGGCGCGATTGCCGGTGGCGACCGGCCCGCAGCGGTAGAACACGTTCCGCCAGATGTGGTTGATGCCCGGCGGGTCCATCATCGTCGTGATCTTGGGATAACGCTGCCGATAGAGTTCCGTCGTGTAGTAGTCCGCCGGCTGCTGGTTGGCGGCGATGCGGCGCCAGACCGAGTTATTGGGATTCCAGCCGCCGCTGACGCCTCGCCCGCAGTCGATAAACAGGTTGTTATCCATGATGTTGTCCCGGCCGCTGTTCATCTGGACCGCGCCGAAGTTGCCGTTGGCGCTGCGGAGGAACACGTTTCCGTAGACCAGCATACCGCTGATGGCGTCATCGAAGCGGATCGCAGCTTGTCCATGCGCCATGGCGCCCGTACCGGCCAGGCCGCAATTGGTAAAGCGGTTATAGCGGAAGACGTTGCCGCGGTAGGTGGGGTTGGCGAACAACTCCATCGCGCCCTGGTCGTCGGATTCCAGCACGGCGCTATGCACTTCGTTGTACTCGATCAGGTGGTCGTTGCCTTCGATCCGCATCACACTGCTGGGGCAGTTGTACATCAAGTTATGGGCCACCCGATTACCCACGCCTTCCAGCTGGATCGCCGGCGTGTAGGTGCGGTCGATGCGGCCGAAGTTATGTATCCGGCAGTTTTCCACAAAGTGCTCGCCGGGAGTCAAGCTGCTTCGCTGGCCGCCGATGACTTCGCTGGCCCGCCGTCCGATGGTGTGAATATCGCAGCCGAACAGACCGTTCTGCCGCCCGCCGCGGATGGTGATCCCGTTGCCTGCCAAGCGGCGGATCGTGCAGCCCAGCACCAGACACCGCTGGCAATCGGTCAGGATCAGACCGTGGTAGCGGCCCAAATCGAAGACCAGGCCTTCCAAGCGGACATCGGTGACCTGGTCCATCGTCACCATCGGCGTGGACAGCATGCCGATCTCGACCGTCGCGTCGTCGAAGCCGTCCGGCGGATAGAGGTACAGGACGCCCGTCTCCCGATCCAAGTACCACTCGCCCGGCTGATCGATCTCTTCCAGCAGATTGAAGGCGTAGTAGCGGATACCCTGGCCCGGGTGCATGCCCGGGCGCCCGTAGTGGTAAGCCTGCTCGCACGTCACGGTGCGTGTTTGCGGGTCGATGTGGGAAACGCGGATGGTGGCATCGGCCCAGAGAAAGCGGAAGTAGCCGAACAGCCAGGGATCTTCGGCTTCGGTCCAGCGTGCATGGCGGTCGTCCAGGTACTCGAACACCGACGGTTGCCCTTCGGGTCGCGAGCCCGGTTCGATCAGCCGTGCGATGCCGACGAAACCTTCGTTCGGCCAGCGTGCCAAGGTCATCGGTTGGCCATCGACGAACAACTCCAGGGTGGGCGGCGACGGCGGCTGGCCGAACCCCCGCACCGCCAGTTCGCCATAGTCTTCGATCCCTTGGGCGCGCAGATCGCAACGCAGCACGTGCCCGCGTGCTGCTGCTGGCAGGCGAGCCAGGATGTCGGGGTCGCTGACCGGTTCGAAGCCGCGGATCCGTGTCCCGCCGTAGAACACGGCCCGGCCCGGTTCCGTCGCCCGGTAGACCACCTCGGCTCCGGGCTGGCCCGAATCGGCCGCGGTCAGCTGGAAGGGTTCCTGCAGGCGGTATTCCCCCGGCAGCACCTGCACCGCCACGGGCCCTGCCACACCCGCTTGACGCAGTTCTCGCACCCGGTCGCGAGCAGCGGCCAGACTGGCCAGCGGGCGATCCGGCCCGCCGTCGCCGCTCGGTTCGCCATCGGGAGCGACGAAGACTTCCGCGGCAAACGCGTCCCGCGAGTCAATCGGGGTACGCGAGGCCGCCGGATCGCGGGCGGGCAGACCCCGGGCCTGGCGGTCCAATTCCTCGGTCCGTTCCCGGGCTTCGTCGCGATGAACCCGGGCATACTCCTCGGCTACCGCGATCCGCGCGTACTCTGCCCGCGCCCGTTCGAGGTCGCCTTCGGCCGTGTAGCTTTGCGCGATTCGCAAATGGGCATAGCTCCGCAACCCCCGGGGCGCGTCGGGCGAATCCACCACGGCCGTACACAACTGGCGGACCGTTGCCCAATCGCCTGCCGCCCAAGCCGCGTGGGTCTGGGCAAAGTCTTCGATCCGCGTCTGCCGCCGATCGGCCGCCAGGGCCTCGGGCGACACGACCACGGCGAACGTATCCTGCCAGCGACGGAACTCCGCCTGCACCTCCCGTCGCGACCAGGCCCGCCGCGCGAGCCGCACCTGGTCCATCCGCCCCCAATAATTCTGCCAACTGCTGCCCAGCGTCAGGCGGCCATCCGGCGTGAAATCGCCCTCGAAATCCGGCGGCAAAGCCTGGGACGCCTGACGCACCCCATTCACATAGATCTCCACACGCCGCTCCTCCCGATCACAGACCAACGCCAGATGCGACCAGGAGTTCAAATCCAGGGGCGACGTCGCCCGGCCGCCTGTCGCGACCGTCT
>SLMF01000060.1 GCA_007133715.1 Planctomycetaceae bacterium | reverse complement strand
GGCTACGGTGTGGATGGACTTCGGCCAACGGAAATGACGGATTGCATCGGGACCTGGGGCGGTGCCCCAGGCTACGGTGTTTATGGCCTTTGGCCAACGGAAATGACGGGTTGCATCGGGACCTGGGGCGATGCCCCAGGCTACGGTGTGGATGGCCTTCGGCCAACGGAAATGACGGGTTGCATCGGGACCTGAGGCGATGCCCCAGGCTACGGTGTGGATGGCCTTCGGCCAACGGAAATGACGCATTGCATCGGGACCTGGGGCGGTGCCCCAGGCTACGGTGTGGATGGCCTTTGGCCAACGGGAAATGACGGATTACATCGGGACCCGGGGCGGTACCCCGGGCTACGGTGCGGATGGCCTTTGGCCACGCGATAACGATGGGAGAGACAGTCATGGTTCGCAGAACTCAGGCTCGGCGCGGTGTGGTGATCCTGGTCGTGCTCAGTTTGCTGGTACTGTTTGTGTTGTTGGCAGTAACGTATGCCATTGTGGCGGGGCAATACGACCGGGCCGCCCGTTCGTACGCTCGCCAGGAGTTGTTTGGCGAGGATCCGGCGCGGCTGGCCGATCGTGTGATGTACGAACTGGTCCGCGGCACGAACCGCGTCACCTCGCCGCTCCGCGGGCATGACCTGTTGCAGGACAAATACGGTGATTCGTTCCGTACAGAGATCCGTACCGATGGCCAATTGCGTGCCGAGGGGCAGTTTATCGAGTTTGCCGTGCAGCTTCCGGACGAGCCGCTCAGCGGCTACTACAACGGGCGGGTGCTGACGTTCCTGGACGGACCCAGCGCCGGCTTGAGCACGCGAATTGTAGTCCACTGGGTACACTGGACGGACTTGGGACAGCGCGTCGACCGGTTTCGCGTGTTGGCGCCTCAACCGGATCAGAACGTAGTGCGGTTACCGCAGCGCGGCAATACGATTTTGGTGAACGGTGCCCCCTTTGCAGGCACCGGCCCCGGTTTCAATCCCGCCTACGATCCCTGGACCGATTCACCGGCACCGGGGAATGTCACCGGGTTGACCGAACACGCCTTGCTGCCCAACCGGGTTGGTGAGCGTCCGGAGGATTTCGAAACCAACTATCGCCTGGGCGGGATGAACGAAGGTTATGATGCCGCGGATTATCAGAACATGGCCCTGGCCGCGGTGACGGAGCAGGGGGTGATTCCTTCGTTTCACCGCCCCGCCCTGATCTGGCACTGGATGAATGATGACGAAACACCTTCCAGCACCGTCGCGGGACTGACACGCAGCGAAGCCTGGAACGCGGACGACGGTACGCAGCAGCGTCTTTTGCGTCGCCGGGTCATTTTTCGGCCGATGCCGTGGGATCATCCGAATTTCACGGGCAGCAATCCGGCGTTTGAGGGCTCGGAAGAACAGCTCCGCACCGCGTTGTTGTACGGTCCCTGGGATGTGGACAACAACAACGACGGGCGGCCGGACAGCATTTGGATCGATCCGGGTTTCCCCCCCCAGACCGCGCCCGATGGCCGGCTGTACAAACCGCTGGTGGCCATTCTGTGCCAGGATCTGGACGGCCGTTTGAACGTGAATGCGCATGGCAGCTTCGATCACTTTCCCGACGAGCGGGTCCAGGACGTGCTGCTGGCGGGCGGCCAGACCACCGAGAATCTGCCGCGTGGACAAGGCTTCGGGCCCGCCGAAATCAATCTGAACGCCTTGATCGAGAATACGGATGAGTATCTCGCGGTCCTGCAGAGCCGATACGGGGCGAATCAAGTGCCCGGACGCTCGCGACTCGACGTGCCGAACGTGGCGGATTGGACGCCGACCGGTTTCGATCTGCTGTCCGCCCCGCGTTTTTACGAATATCCTAACAATTTCTTCGATTCGTACGGCGAGTTGACTTCGTTTTCCAGTTTCTTCGACCTTCGAGGAGTGCAGTCGTTTGGTGCCGATCACCGGGGCCAGCCGTTGAGTGCGTTTGTCTATGAATACGACGACGACGTGTTCCCCGACCTGTTGGAGGACAACCCTTACGAGTTCCGTCTGGTCCATCCCGGCGGGCATGACCAGCCGTTTACGCTGGCGGAATTGGAACGGGTGCTCCGCTATGACGACGTGGACGCACTCGCGCTGCCCTCCCGCTTGAGGGATCGGATCAGCATTCTCCGCACGGACCCTTCGGCTCGCCAGGCGATCACGACGCACAGTTTCGACCCGCCGGTGCCGGGCGTTCTGGCGAGCGACGATTTTCACGCGGTCGGTTTGAATCAGCCCCGCTCGATCCTGGAGATGCTGGCGGACCGGTTAGACCGCGGCGGGGTTCCGGCAAATCTCTTGGATCAGGAGATCTCGTATTTGTTGTCCCCCGATTTGGCCAGCGGACTGCGGATGGATATCAACCGGCCGTTAGGCAGCGGGCGGGACAGCAACAACAACGGAATCGTCGACGAACACTGGGGCCCCACCGAGGATCCCGCGCTCAGCGAATCCCTGCTGCTTGAGGAGGTGGATCTGGCGGACCGTCCGACCAACCCGCCTCTGAGCGATCCGCTGATGCTGATCGACCACGACAATGATGGAGAGATCGGCCAGGAGGGCGATGCCGATCTGGACGCCTTCCTGGTACGCTACCACTTGGCACGCCATCTGTACATCCTGGCGATGCTCCTGAAAGACGAAGGCTTTCTCTATCTTGGTGACACCCTACCGGTCCCCCCGGTGAACGGCGACGACAATGGTGACGACAACGGTGACGACAACGGTGACGATGGGGGGGGGGCGGCCCCGATTCGCGATCCGGAAGAGACGGCTCGGATCCTGGCCCAGTGGGCGATCAACGTGGTGACGTTTCGCGATGCCGATTCGATCATGTATCCCTTCGAGTACGATCCGTATCCGTTCGATTATGTGGCGGCCACGGGAGCAGCTTGGAATGTGGACGGCCTCTTGGAGACGAATGAAGACGAGCAGGGCATCGCCGGTGTGAGTCGGCGGGTCGTGTGGGGAGCCGAGCGGCCCGAATTGTTATTGACGGAAACCCTGGCCCTGCATGATTATCGCACGGAGAGTCTCGACCCAATCCATGAAGACAATTTGGATTTCGAGCAGCGGCTGATGCCCCGCGGGAGCCTGTTCCTCGAGATTTACAATCCCTGGGCAGGGCACGCCAATCCGCCGGCGGAGTTTTATTCCGACGGGACCAGCTGGTCCGAAGGCGTCGTGTTGAACAAGCGAAATGACTCCGACCATCCGGTATGGCGATTGGCCGTCACCCCGTTACGTTTCGAACTGGACGAACCGCGGGGTGCCGAGATCGAGCGGACGGTGTTCTTTGCACCGCCGGGCGCGGTGGCGGGAATGGGGGACATGGGTGCTCAGGTCCACTTTGCCAATGCCGATCTGGCCCCCTTGCTGCCCGGACGCTACGCCGTGGTGGGACCGGGCGGCACGACGACGATCGGGCGGCGGACGGACGGCAATTACGAAGACGGGCCCCCAGGCATCGAAGCCACCCGGCAGATTATGCTGCAGGCCGACCCGGAACCCGAGGAACATCAGGTGCAAGTGAACAACAACCGGCAGGTGCCGGCGGCGCCCAGCGGCGATCCGATCCCGGATCAGCCGACGCTGCCCGCGCCGGACGGACAACCGACCGCGATCCAGCCGGCCATTGCGATCCCGGTCGACTGGATTGTCGATGCGGATACCGTCCGCGCCCTACCGCTGAGCATTTCGGAACCGTTGGGCGGATACCCGCGGGACGAGGCTGCGGACGCGGAATACCGCTGGGTTCCTACTGCCCAACAAGGCGATGGTGCCTACGAACCCCACCGTTCAAGCCCGCTCGACCGCACGCTCCGCAATACGTTGACAATGCATCCCGATACGCTGGATGACGAAGAAGCGGACGGGTACCAGTTGGGCACGTTACGCACTCACCGCCGGATCCATTTACAGCGCCTGGCCAACCCCTTGGCTCCGTACCATCCCGTGACCAACCCCTACCGCACCATCGACTCGATGCCTGTCGATCTGCACCGGTTTAATGGGGTCACTGCGAACGAGGATGACACGGCAATGGGCAGTCAGAACGATGTGTCGCTGGTCAGTTTCCAGCGGGGTTTTGTCCAACCCGAGGACGAGGCCGCTGTGGGTGTCCGCAATCTGTGGGCCATGCCCCTCCGCTCGGCAGGCGGCACGGTCCGTCCGGAAGGCAACGACGAGGACCCTGCGGTGCATTTCATGGACCAGGAACTGGACCACTCGCTGGGCTTCTTGAACGAGCCCTTCTGGCCCTATTACACCAGCGCCAACGCGCCGCCGGTGGATTTGTTCGCGTTGACGTCCTATGTCGGGGCGCCCAACACCCACGAGGGAAGGCCCGCCTTCCCCTGGCTGGTCTGGAACAATCGGCCGTATATCAGCCCCTATGAATTACTGCAAGTGCCCGCCAGTTCCTCGGCGCGGTTGCTGCGTGATTTCTCCCTCGCGCGACCGGTGGACCCCTATGAACCGGAACCGGAGTTCGAAAGCGGTAGCTTCGGGCATCTGAAGAACTTCTTCTTCAGCAGTCGCCAAATGGGGCGGGCCCCGAATTTGTACCGTCTGTTCGAATTCGTCCACACCCGTTCGCCGTACATCGATGCCGAGATGTTTCTGAATCCCCGGGTATTCGCCGATCCCGAGATCAGCGGCACCGAGGGATTTCGCCCGCCCTTCAATCGCATCTCCCGCTACCGCGACCCCGGCCGGATCAACCTGAACACGATCTACGACAGCCGGGTCTGGGATGCGATCTGGGGGGACCACCAGCGGTTGGAATTCGACGATTTTGTGATCGATCGTCGCGGGTATGTCACCACAGAACCGGGTGGTTTGGCCCCCGCGTCCAGCCCGTATCCCAGCCGGTTCACCAAAGCTTACCGACCACCCGGCTCCGGTGCGATGGTGCCCCCGATGGGACCGACAGGGGAAGACTTAATGCGGCCGGATATCGACCACACGCTGTTGCGTGATGAGGTAATGCAGGGCCCGAGCGCGCCGCAAAGCGGTGTTCCGCGTTACACGAACCTCTTCGACGACGCCGCACGGGACAGCGAACGCCACTCCTATTTCGCTTACCAGGCCTTACAGCGTTTACCCAATCTGGTCACCACCCGCTCGAATGTGTATGCCGTCTGGCTGACGATCGGGTATTTCGAGGTGGAACCGGTGGCGCCCAGCGAATTTCACCCGGATGGATACCGGTTGGGGCAGGAAGTGGGGGTCGACACGGGCGAAGTGCGGCGGCATCGGGCCTTTTACATCCTCGATCGCACGATTCCCGTAGCGTTCGAACCGGGCCAAAACCACAACGTCGACCGAGCCGTGCTGCTGCGGCGCTTCATCGAGTAACCCCACGGCGCAGCGTAGCTGCCATTTTCCCAGAGGAGACGTAGCAGCGCTAGTGCCGCGAGGAATGGGGAAGCAATTCCGAACCGGTGTCGGCATCGCTGATTGGGTAATCGGGTGCAAGACCGAAGAGCACCGGGAGAAGCAGCCGCCGCGGTCGGCGGGGGCGGCGGTTGGCTCTGCCGGTTCAGGTGGCGGATTCCTGTCCTGTCTCTTCCAGTACCAGTTCCTCGTCCCTGTCCGGATTGCCGTCTTCCGTCTCCCCGGCTTCTTCGGGCGGGCCGTAGGCCAGCGGGATCAGACCCTCCACTTCGGAATCGACCACGTAGCGGTCTTGGGGAGCCGGATCGACTACCAGCCAATGACGGCGAGTTTCCTCGGGTACCGAATCCCGCCAGATCGAGAGCACTTCGTCTACGTCCAGATGCGGGTTCCCTCGCCGGTGGCCTTCGGTTCCCGGCGGTCGCGGATGCAGCGGCAGCCAGAGCATGGCGACCCGCGAGCTGGTGCGGTAAAACGCCCCGCCCATGATCTCGCCCCGCTCGTTCAAATCCAAGCGGTAATGAAACGTACGGCTGCCACGCAAACGCGGACTCTCCTGATACTCGCCTCGCGAATCGCGAGCGTAGACCAATGTCATCCGCACTTCGACCTGCCGATCATTCAAACGTTGGGACGAGCTATTGAAGGCGTAGGCCGGGTAATTCCAGCGCTCTTCCCCGGGATCGGCTTCCAAACCCAGCGGATGGCTCCCACGGCCGATCCAGTTCGCAACCACCGCATGCAACAAGGGCGCGGAGATCAAGCGGCTCGATCCGGACAAGTCCTCATAGCCATTGTAGATGTACAACTCGGCCAACAGGCCCTTGATCGTGGCTGGCGAAAACACCACCCCGTTGCGAGTTACGCTTCGCTGCGGTTCGGCATGGCGGATCGCAGCGGCCGCCCAGCCGTTGCAGTGGCCATGCCACGCCGGGATCGCGATGCGGGTAACCTGCCGCCGACGGAGTACTCCCCCCGCTTCGGTGACCGGCTGTTGGTACCGATTGTTATCCCAATCCTCCCAAGCCGCTGCGCGAGACACCCCGCCGTGAAAGGAACGATCGTATGCCCGCATGGCCGAGATCGTGCCACCCGAGCGATCCGGGTAAATGTAGCCCGAGTAGGGAATGCGTTCGGTGCTAACCCCGCCCTGGGTGGGCAACGCATCAAACCGCCATTCGAATTCGGTGCCCCAATGCGTTTGAAACACCCGCTCTTGATGTTGGACATCGCGTTCCGGGATCGTGGCGCCCAGACTGGTCGCTCCGACCCACAGAGCGATCATTACGCTGTTGATCATGCTTGACTCCACTCGCAGAAAGAAAGCCGATGCGACGTCAATCCGTGATGCTGACGAAGCGCCCTGGCGGCTTCGTTCGTCTCCCCGTGTAACTTTATAAACCAAAATCGGGGTCTGTGCCCGGGTGTTTTGAAAAAATACGCGTTCCTGGCTGGGCCGAGGGGGGCCCGGCCGTTTCGGCCCACATTGTCGGAGTTGCTCGCAAAGAGTGACCCGCTCGCTCGCCTGTGATGTATCACCAAGAAGAGCGGTGTTCCGCGTGCCATCCACAGGGTCCTCAACAGAAGCGATGATGCAGGTCGGGATCTCCGAGACGAACGCGATTTTGTTGAGGTCTGGAAAGGTGGGCTTCCTCTTCCGACCCGTCGCATCCGGAACAAGCGGCATAATCGTTCAAGTTAGCCAAGTCGGCGAGCCGATCACAGCAGCGATCGGCTTGCGTGTTTTCCAAGCTCCTCAGGTGGTCCCTTTCCATGAATGCAGTCCGTAGGCCAACGATTGCCGGGCTCGTGATTGCGGCGTGCTGTACGGGCTGCGCGGCTTTGCCGGCAACCCCACCGCCCGCACCGGCGGCTGCCGCGGCGGCGAATCCGGCGGCTGCCGGGCTGGCGCCGCCCGCCGCTACCGCTCCGCAGACGTTGCCGCAATTTCTCGGGCTCACCGGACTCTGCCAAGCAGGTGGGAACCTGCTGAGCCGGATTCGTTCGCGTCTCGGGATGCGCTGGCCGGGACTGGAAGGGGGCACGCCCATGTTGCCGATCACGGATCCGGCGAACCTGGATTCACCGAATCCGGCGGTCGCGGCGGCGGCGGACATCAAAGCCCAGGAGGATGCGGCTCCCCAGAAGATCAAGGCGCTCCGCTATCTGGCATCCATCGGCTGCGGCGGCTGCTATCCGGATGTCGAGGACGCGCTGCTGGCCGGGCTGGATGACTGTACCGAATCGGTGCGTTACGAAGCCGTCTCGGCGCTGCGGCGCACGGCGGGCGATCCGTGCCAATTCTGCCGGGACGACAAGTGCTGCAGTCCGGCCGTGTTGAGCAAACTGCGGGAGGTGGCCTACGGCACGCGGGAGGGAAGTGGTTGTTTCCAGGAGCCTTCGGCGCGTGTGCGGCGGATGGCCCGTTTGGCCCTGGCGGGTTGTGGCGGGCCGTTCGTTGAACCGGCACTTCCGGAAGAGGGCCCCCGCGAAGCGGATTTGCAAGACGTTTCCTTGACTTGGGAGACTCCTCTCCGCCGTTGAACAACTCACCGTGTTTATGGCAGCAACCGGCTTCATGGTTCGATGCTTTTTTCAAACAGACCGCACACACTTGCGAAGGAACGAAGCGGCGGGCCGCAGCACCCGCCACGGCTGGTCCGGGTCGAATTCCTCCGGCCCTTCGTCCACCAGCAGATTCTTGACGCGTTGCCGGAGCCAGCGGCGGGGAGCAGCGCTGGCGGGGACCGAAGAGCCCCTTGACGCGGCTGGCGGGGATGACATGGGTTGCGCCTCCAGTACAATGAGAGGAACTGTCGCCTGCCGTCTTCCCCCCCAAACAGGAGAGTAGTCCATGAGCAAGTCAACGCGTCCCTGCCGGGAGCTGATGGTTCTCGTTCTGCTGGCGGTTGCCGCCAGCATGATGGTTGCTTCCGAAGCGAACGCCGAAGCGGCGCTGGTGGTCCATGTCGGAGTTGGCGGCGACGATGCGGCCGCGGGGACGGCTGCCGAGCCGTTGCGGACGCTTCCCGCCGCGCAGCAGCGGGTACGTCGGCACTTGGCCGAGGAGCGTGCTTCGGACGTGGTGGTCATTTTGCACGAGGGGGTGCATCGTTTGACGGAGCCGTTGCGATTCCGGCCGGCCGACAGCCCTGCGGAGGGGCACACGGTAACGTGGCAGGCGGCGGAGGGTGCCCACGTGCGGATCAGCGGCGGCCGCGTGATTGACAATTGGGAACAACAAGACGACGGAGCCTTCGTCGCCCGCCTGGACGAGGTTGCCGCCGGCAGCTGGAACTTCCGCGAGCTCTTCGTGGGCGGCGAGCGCCGCCCGCGCGCCCGGCATCCCAACGGCGGCTACGCCCGGGTCGTGGCCGTGGGCGAGGATCGCCGTACGAGCTTCACCTTCCACGACGGCGACGTGCCCCCAACGCTCGACGGCGACCTGACCTCCACGCCGCTCGAACTGGTCTTTTTCCACGACTGGTCCAGCAGCCGCACGCCGGTCGCCTCGATTGATCAGCAGCGGCGGCAGCTGGCAACGCGTGTCCCGGTCGGCCCTTCGCTCAATTTTTTTCACCTGGACAACTGGGAGCCGAACCCGCGTTACTATTTGGAAAACCATCCCGCCTTGCTCGACGCCCCGGGCGAATGGTACTTGGACACCGCCACGGGCCAACTGACTTACCTGCCCAAGCAAGGCGAATTGAGGGAGCGATTGGAGGCTGTCGCGCCGATAGCGGAGGGGTTGATTGAAGCGCGGGGCGAGCCGGACCAAGCCGTTCGCGGTTTAATTTTTCAGGACTTGCATTTCGAGCATTCCGCCTGGGCGACGCCCGCCGACGGCTACGCGGGCGTCCAGGCCACCGCCCACGATCTTCGTGACGGCAGCGGATGGTCCTTCGTCCCCGCGGCCCTCTCCTTCGAAATGGCCGAACAATGCCACATTGTGGGCGGCAGCGTGCGGCGTGTGGGAGGTGCGGCCATCTGGTTCGGCAGCCGTTGCCATACCAACCGGATCGAGGCCAATCTGATCGACGACGTCGCGGGCAACGGCATCCTGATCGGCGAAGACCGCGGTCGCCAGATTGATGGCAAGTCCTGGATCCACGCGGCCCCGGAGCAGGCTTCGACCGGCAATGTGATCGAGAACAATCTCATCCAGCGTGTCGGCATCCAGTTCTTTGGCGCCGTGGGCGTCTGGGTGGGCATGGCGGCCGACACGGAGATCCGGTCCAACACGATCCGCCAGACGCCCTACACCGGCATTTCGGTGGGCTGGCTCTGGAACCCCGCACCCACACCCTGCCGGGGTACGCGGATTGAAGCGAATCATATCCACGACGTGATGCAGGTGCTCTCGGACGGCGGGGGCATCTATACGCTCGGCTGGCAGCCGGGCGCCGTTTTTCGCAAGAACCTGATCCACGGCGTGCCGGTGAACTTGGGCCGAGCCGAGAGCAACGGCATGTTCATCGACGAAGGCTCCAAGGGGCTGCTGATCGAACACAACGTCATCTACGACATCGACCGTTCGCCGCTGCGTTTCCACCGCGCCGAGGAGAACGACGTGCGGCACAACCGGCTCGTGCTGCCCGATGCGGCGACGCCCGTGTTCCGTTTCAACGCCACGCCGGAGGCAAACATCCGGGCGGCGGACAACCAGATCGTGACGGCCGATGCCTTCGACCCGGCGGCGGCGAGCGACCTGCTGGAACAGGTCGGCGCCACCCTGGACCACGACGACGTACCCGATCCGACCGGGACCTTCGACGGGGGCGGTTGAAATACGGCCAGAACGCGACTACCTTGGCCGCCAGGACGTGTGAGTGGCCGTGATCTCTTTTTATTCTTGAGAGGCAATGATGGACGGACAACGATTCTGGCGGGCGGTTGTGATGGCGATGTTGCTGGCCGCCTGGGGGGTCTGCCCGCCCGCCCGGGCAACGCAGGCGGATTCGCGGCCGCCCAACCTGATCATTATCTTTACGGATGACATGGGCTACGGAGATCTGGGCTGCTACGGGCACCCCGTGCTCGACACGCCGCACCTGGATCGGATGGCAGCCGAGGGCCAGCGTTGGACCAGTTTCTACACGGCCGCCTCGGTCTGTACTCCCTCGCGCGCCGCACTGCTGACCGGCCGGTTGCCCGTGCGCAGCGGGATGGCCAGCGACCGCCGGCGGGTACTGTTCCCGGATTCCTTGGGAGGCCTGCCCCAGGACGAGATCACGATCGCCCGGGCGTTGCAGCAAGCCGGCTATGCCACCGCCTGTATTGGCAAATGGCATTTGGGTCATCGCGAGCAGTTTTTGCCGACCAACCACGGCTTCGATTACTACTTCGGCATCCCCTATTCGAACGACATGGACAATGTCTCGGGGCTGGGCGGTTTTCGCGCGAATTATCCGGTCCCGCAAGTCGAATACTTCAACGTGCCCCTGCTGCGGAACACGGAGATCATCGAGCGGCCTGCGGACCAGACCACCTTGACCCGGCGTTACACCGAGGAGGTGGTTCGCAAGATCGAAGCGTATCGGGAACAGCCGTTTTTCATCTATTATCCGCAGACGTTCCCCCATGTTCCCTTGTTTGTGAGCGAGCAGTTTCAGGGCCGCAGTGCGGCCGGTTTGTACGGAGACGTGATCGAAGAGATCGACTGGTCGGTGGGGGAAATCCGCCGCGCGCTGGAACAATGGGACTTGGCCGACAACACGCTGGTGGTGTTCACCAGCGACAACGGTCCCTGGCTACCCTACCGCGAACACGGCGGTTTGTCGGGTCCCTTGCGTGATGGCAAGGGGACGACGTGGGAAGGCGGGATGCGGGTCCCGGCCATTTTCTGGTGGCCGGGACAGATCGAACCGGCGGTGATCCGCGAGATCGGCTGCACCCTGGACCTGTTCCCCACCGCCTTGGCGTTGGCCGGGGTCGAATTGCCCGACGATCGTCTGTGGGACGGCTACGATCTGTCGCCCACCCTGTTGGGTACGGGCCCGCATCAGCGGGACGAGATGCTGTACTATCGGGGCACGCAGTTATATGCCGTGCGTCAGGGGCCTTGGAAGGCGCATTTCATCACACAGGGAGCTTATCAGGGCGGTGCACCCCGGCAGGAACACGATCCCCCGAAGCTGTTCCAGCTGGACCACGACGTGCCCGAGCGTTTCAATCGTGCCGAGGAATTCCCCGAGGTGCTCCAGCGGCTGCAGGCACTGGCCGACAGGCACCGGGCGACCGTCGTGCCGGTGGAATCGCAGCTGGAAAAACGCTGACCGTCCGTTCTTTTGAGCACTCCGCTTCCTTGCGGGCTTGTGTAGGGTTGAAGCAGGATGAGTAGTCAAGCGGCTCATCGAACAAATCAGAACCAGCCGCAACCGGCTTCGGAGCTGCCGGGCCACGCAGGGGATGCTTGTTCTACTTGGAAAGGTTCCGTGAGTCTGAGGGGTTAGTTGATATGGTTTCGATGACCTGAGAGTACTTGCGAGGTCACACGATCGCTATCCAGAACCGATTTGTCGTCGCAGAGGAGGTGGCCGAGCGGTTGCTGCTGCTGGCAGCCGAAGGGGACGATCCTGCGACGTTTCTCGACGAAGCGTTGCCCGCTTTGATGGCGGCCGCGGAGTCGGATGCCGTGGTGTTAGCGCGAGGCGAGCGGGGTCGCTGGCGGGAGCTGTGCCGCGTCGGCTTGGACCGCACCCTGGCTTGGGAGTTGTTGGGAGAAGCACTCGATAGCCAGCGGACGGGGGTTCAGGGCGGTTGGCATGCGGTTCCGCTGCCGGGCCAGGAGCAGCCGAACGAAGTGGTGGCGGTGCATCATTCGCAGACGGCAACGCGACCTCCTGCTGTGGAGATTTCGCGGCTGACCGCGTGGTTGGGCGCCGGATTGCGGACGGTGCGCAACCGGCATCGTCAGCGGCAGCAGATCGGTCGTCTGCAGACGGTTCTGGCGATCACGCGCCAATGGGGTCAGACGCAGCAGATGGACACCTTGCTGCAGCAGATAGCCGAGGCCGCCACGCGATTGCTGGGGGCCGAGCGGGCCAGTATTTTCCTTTGGGACAAGCGCAATCATCTGCTGGTGGGCCGTCCGGCGTTGGGAGTCGAAGAGGGCGAGTTGCGGATTGCCGACGATGTGGGCGTGGTGGGTCACGTGCTGCGTAGCGGGGAATTGCGGCGTGTCGATCGGCAGGAGGCGGGGGGCGAGATCGACCATCGAGTGGATCGTCAGCTGAAATTCCGCACGCGGAATCTGCTGTGTGCACCGCTTCAGACTTCACGTGGGGATCGGTTTGGCGCTTTTGAAGTATTGAACAAGCTGCAGGGCGATTTCACGCCCGACGACGAATTGGCCTTGGCAGAACTGGCCGGGCATGCCGCCGTGGCTTTGGAGAACACGCGCCAGGTCGAACAGCTGCTGACCACGCGGAACCAGTTGGCCGAACAAGCGGCTTCCCACGTGCAGTTGCTGGGCGAGTGTGCGGCCATCGAAGGCTTGCGGTCGACCATCGAACGCCTGGCCGAAACCGACTTGGCGATCCTGATTCTGGGGGAAAACGGTACGGGCAAAGAAGTGGTCGCACAGCGTTTGCACTACCTGAGCGCCCGGCGGCACGAGCCTTTTGTGGCCGTCAACTGCGCCGCGTTGACTGAAACGCTGTTGGAAAGCGAATTATTCGGTCACGAAAAGGGCGCATTTACTGACGCCCACGAGGCCCGGCCGGGGAAGTTCGAATTGGCCAGCGGCGGGACGCTGTTTCTGGACGAAATCGGGGACTTGAGTCCGGGTGGTCAGGCGAAGTTACTGCGAGTTCTGGAGGAGAAAGTCGTGGTCCGCGTGGGGGGGTCTCGGCAGCTTGCCACCGACACGCGGGTGATCGCCGCCACCAACCAGAATTTGGCCAAAATGGTGCGCGAGCGGCGTTTTCGTGAGGATCTGTTCTTCCGTTTGAGCGTCGTGACGTTGGAACTGCCGCCGCTCCGCAAGCGGAACGAGGACATTCTGTTGTTGGGAGAGCATTTTCTGCACCAGTTCTGTGTCAAGGCTCGGCGGCGCCCCCCTCGCTTTACGCCGGCGGCACGCCGACGGCTGCTCGGACACCCCTGGCCCGGCAACATTCGCGAACTCCGCAATTTGATGGAGCGGCTGGCCTACCTGTTCCAGGGGGATGAAGTGGATGCGGCCGATCTGGCGTTCAGCATGCCCACGGAGTCGCCGGGGGTTGGTCTGTCGCTCGAGTTGCCGTTGACCGAGGCCACTCGCCGGTTCCAGATCCAATATATTGAACAGCAGATTCAGGCGGCCGGGGACAACATGACGGACGCCGCTGCGCGGCTGGGTCTGCACCGCTCGAATCTGTATCGCAAGATGCACCAGTTGGGGATGGTTGCGGAGGAGAACTCAGCCGCTCTGGCCGACCGGCCCCGCCCACGGATTCCGCCGAGTTGACAGCCGCCGCGCGAAGACCTACCTTGAAGACCAGGATTCGCCCATCCGCATGGCGAAACGGACTGCCTCTGGGCACCCTGTTTACAACTTTTTGCGAGGAGAACGAGAGATGGCAACTTGGAAAATCGGCACATCTTGTCTGTTGGGGATCAGTTTGCTGTTGGCCAGCGTGGCGGGAGCGGATGACGACGGCTGGATCTCGCTGTTCAACGGTGAAAATCTGGAAGGCTGGCGAGCGGGTGAGAACGCCGACTCGTTCGCGGTTGAAGATGGCAAGATCGTGGTGGACG
>SLMF01000064.1 GCA_007133715.1 Planctomycetaceae bacterium | reverse complement strand
GCCGCTTCCTGTGCCCGCAAGTTCGGATCATCAATCGCCACGTTCAGTCGCGAGACCACGCCCGGAAGCCGCAACCGCGATCCCCGAGCGATCGCCGCCAAGAAAAGAAGGAACACGAGCAGAGGGAATTATCCGATTCGCGCCCCCATCGCAAGGTCAATTCCGGCCAGCGGGGGCTGCGTCTCGGCAGGATCGCCCCCGCCAGCGTGCCAGCAGTGATGGCAAGCCCCAGGCGGGCGCGGACTGCCATGCGGTCATCCTGCTCGGCAATCGCAACAGGCGCCCCCGGCAATCACTAAATCGAGGGGGAAACGCCGACTTGTGGGCCGGGCCCTGTCCAGCCCGAACCGATTTGGTGATCGCCAAACGGTAAATGTCAAGCCGCTCGTGCTCGAAATCCACGGCAGTGATCGCTGTCCCTTTCGATTACGAGCACGAGCACCGCTGCGCTGAGCACGATTGTTTCCATGCCAGAACAGTTGTCCTGTCGGGCAGGGAATGCTATGGTAGTGAAAATCCCAGCCGTGGAGGATAGAATTGGGCATGGCGCCGATGCAAACGACTCGCGATTTCCTGAATCTCGTCCAACGAAGCCGCTTGCTCTCCCGCGAGCAGATCGAAACGGCGATTGAGCGAGCGGGGTTGGAATGTTTGCCAACACCCCTGGACGCAGCGGATGCGCTGGTCCATCAACAGGTTTTGACGCGGTATCAGGCCACTCGGCTGTTGGAGGGGCGTCGGCGGGGGCTGTTCCTGGAGAACTACAAGATTCTGGAAATCCTCGGCTGCGGGGGGATGGGGTACCTCTATGCTGCGGAAGAATTGCCGACCGGTTGGAAGGTCGCTGTCAAAGTGCTTTCGGATCGCCATCGCCATGACAAGGGTCGTTTGACTCGTTTCCAGCTGGAAGCCGAAGCGGGTTTGAAGCTAGTCCACCCCAATATTTTGCGGACGCGGGCCATTAAACGGACGGAAGACATCTACGGCACCATCCATTTCATGGTACTGGAATTGGTGCGGGGGGTCAGTTTATTCGAGCTGTTGTCGATTCGCAAACGCACGCTGCACTGGCGTCAGGCCTGTGATGTGATCTGGCAAGCGGCCAACGGGTTGCATTATGCCCACGAGCAGGGTTTGGTGCACCGGGACGTCAAACCGGAGAACTTGTTGATTCGGGCTGACGGCACGGTCAAGGTTCTGGATTTCGGTTTGGCCATGATGCGGGGGAGCGACGCGGAGTATTCGATCGCCACCATCTTGGGTCAGAACTGCTTGGGCACGGCGGACTACATTGCTCCGGAACAGTCGATGGACAGTTTGGAAGTGGATCGTCGCGCGGACATTTACGGTCTGGGCTGCACATTTTATTTTCTGGTCACGGGCAGGCCCCCGTTTACGGAGAAGTCGAACGCCAAGAAGCTGTTGGGACATCGTCAACTGCAACCGCCACGGGTGAGCGAATTGAACCCGAAATGCCCGCGCAAGGTAGTGCAGATCATTGAGAAGATGATGGCCAAACAGCCTGCGCAGCGTTTTGCCAGTTGCCAGCAGCTGATGCGATATCTGGAGCCGTTGGCCGAGCGGCAGGCGGTGGAATTTGATTTCGAGGCGGTACTGGCTCGGCGGGCGAAGGTAGCCGAGCGGCGGCTGGCTTCGGAGAGCGTGCTGCGGGGCGATTCCCGCACCAAGGTCAGCCGGATGGCAACCGATGTCCAGGAATCTTTGGCTCGGCAGGACCCTTCCTAAGCGGCCTCAAAAAAAACCATCCCTGTGGGCCGGGATTTCCGAGCCCGCCCCGGTCTTGTGGGAACCTCGAAGCGACCCGCCGTATACCCGAGCCGTTCCAACCGCTATGATAGGCGGTTTTCCCGCGCGCGTCTCGAGAGGAACCATGAAGACTGACGAACTCCGTGAGAAGTACCTGGCTTTCTTTGAAACCAAAGGGCACCTGCGGCAGCCCAGCGACGTGCTGGTGCCCACCTGGGACCCGTCGGTGCTGTTCACCCCGGCCGGAATGAACCAGTTCAAGGATCATTTTCTGGGGCGGGTCAAACTGGACTTCACGCGGGCGACCAGTTGTCAAAAGTGCCTTCGCACCGGGGACATCGACAATGTGGGCCGGACGGCCTACCACCATACGTTCTTCGAAATGCTGGGCAATTTCAGCTTTGGCGACTATTTCAAGCGGGAGGCGATCTTCTGGGCCTGGGAGTTCCTGACGGACAAGCAGTGGTTGGGCTTGGATCCGGATCGCCTGAGCATCTCGGTCTACCGGGACGACGACGAAGCGGCGGCCATCTGGCATGAGGAAGTAGGCTTGCCGCAGGCGCGGATCGAGCGGATGGACGAGTACGACAATTTCTGGCCGGCGGGTGCCCCCAGCGAGGGGCCGGACGGGGTCTGCGGCCCGTGCAGCGAGATCTTCTATCACGACGACTTTGGCGATTCGGTCGAGATCTGGAATCTGGTCTTCACCCAATTCCATCGGGTGGGCGATCCGCCGGATAATCTGCGCCCTTTGCCCAGCAAGAACATTGACACGGGCATGGGTTTGGAGCGAGCGGCCGCCTGCTTGCAGGGGGTGCAGACGAACTTTCACATCGACATTCTCCAGCCGGTAGTGGATGCGGCGGCGGAAGTTTGCGGGGTGCGTTACCAATTCGCCTCGGACAACGGCCGCCGTTTACGACGCATTACGGACCACATTCGGGCCTGCACGATGGCGGTCCATGAGAACGTTTATCCGGGTCCGCAGAAGGAGAAGTATGTCATCCGTCGTTTGCTGCGGCGGGCCGTTTTGGACGGTCATCAGCTGGGGCTCCGGGACCCGTTCTTGTTCCAGTTGGTGCCGGCGGTGGTCGAGCAGATGCGTCGTGCGTATCCCGAGTTGGCGGAGACGGCGGGTCGGGTGGCCGAGGTCATTCGCAACGAGGAGTCGAATTTCTTTGGCACGATCGACGCCGGTCTGGCCCGTTTGGAGAAGATCTTTGCCGAGATGAAGTCGGCGAATCGGACCGCGGTGGACGGAGGCGAGGCGGCCGAGTTGTACCAGACCTACGGCGTGCCGCCCGAAGTCTGCGAGGGCATGGCGGCCGAGAACAATCTGGCCTTCGACTGGGACGGCTACGCCCGGGCGATGCAGGAGCATGGCGAAGCGTCGGGCAAGGCGATGCACACCGTGATGGGGGATCGTGGCCCGGTCGATGCGATCAAGAAAGTGCTCCATGAAACCCCGTTCGTGGGCTACGAGACGACGGAAAGCACGGCCGAGTTGAAGTTCATTGTGGCGCAGGGCCAATTGTGTGATTCGCTCCAGGAAGTAGGGCACGAGCGCGAGATCCAGCTGGTGCTGGACCGCTCGCCCTTTTATGGCGAAGCGGGGGGGCAGGTGGGCGATCGCGGCCAGATCGTGGGCGAGGACTTCCGCTTCGACGTCCGCGATACTCGCAAGGACGGTGCCCTGCTGCTGCACTGCGGGCATCTGGTTGCCGGCCGCTTGCGGACCGGGGTACCGGTCACCGCGCGGGTCGCATCGGCGGAGCGGGACGCGATCCGCCGCGCGCATTCGGCCACCCATCTCCTGCACCATGCCCTGCAGAAGCACTTGGGGTCGCATGCCCAGCAGCAGGGTTCGAAGGTGGACCAGGATTGGCTGCGTTTCGATTTCACGCATCTGTCGCCCGTGTCGGCGGAGCAGTTGGCGGAGATCGAGCGGGAGATCAACGCCCATGTTCAGCGGGGCGAGCCGATTCGGGCGGATTGGGTTCCGTTGGCCGAAGCTCGCCGGGCCGGGGCCATGATGCTGTTCGG
>SLMF01000099.1 GCA_007133715.1 Planctomycetaceae bacterium | reverse complement strand
CGCAGTTCGTGTTCGCCATCGACGGCGAAGGGGAACACGCGCACTTCGGCAGGCGCCCCTTCGTTATGCCGGTTGGCTCGCCCCGCGACTTGGATGATCGATGGCAGGATGGATGTAGCGCGAAGCACGCTTCGGAAGCTCAAATCGACACCGGCTTCCAGGATCTGGGTGCACACAACGGCGACCGGGGGCTCGCCGTTCCCGCGGGACTGCGCCGCCAACTGCCGCCGAATCCCCCGGATCGTGGCCTCCTTGTGCCCCGCCAGCATCATCGCCGTCAGGCAGTGCAGCCGGACCATATCGGGAAGTTCGTCTTGCAGTGCCCGAAACACGGTGACCGCATCGCGGACGGTGTTCAGAACTACCGCCAGGCTGGGGCCATCCGTCAACTGTCGAACAGCCAACTGCGTGAGTCCGTCCAGATCCAACCGCTCTTTCTGGCAGAGGATGGTAAAGCGATTCATGGGCGGGATCGCGGCTGCCAGACGGATCGGCGGTTGCTTCAGCACCGTCCGTGTGGGCGGCAGGGTGGCGGTGCAGAACAGCACCTGGCAGCCGGCCCCGGCCGCGACGGCCTCCAGGCCTTGGAGGAACAGGTTCCAGAAGCTGACATCAATGATCTGCGGCTCATCCACAATCACAAACGCCCCCTGCAGCCCCGCTCGCCGCAGCGAATGCTGCGCGCGGCGCGGAAAGAGAGCCAGGAACAACTGGTTGAAGGTCGTGGCAATCAGCGGCGCCTGCCAGCTGTCCATCACATCCACGTCATGATCATCGGGGCGGGGGCCGGAGTTCGCGGCCGTCTCCCTCGAGACTTCGCTGCGCGCCGGATCGAAACGTTGCACCAGCGACAAGTGATGATGCTCGAACACCTCGACGCCGGTCGCCCTGGCGATTTCACGAGCCGCTTGCGAAAGGATGGACAGGTAGGGCGCGACATACAGGATTCGCCGGCAGCGACCCGCAGCGCAACTCTGCAATCCGCTACGCAGGGCACTCAACGTCTTTCCATACCCGGTAGGCAGCAGCAGGGAATAGAACCGGGCGGCCGGGTGCAGCGCGAATTGCCGAGCCGCATGTTCCTGAAGACTCGCACGCAGGCCGATCAACCGCTCGTCCGCTCCGGCTTGGCGAGCCTGACGAGCGGCTTCCGCGCAATAAGCCTGCAGTTGGTGCAAGGCCGCTTCGGCCCGCTCTGGTTCCAGTGGATCGTCCTCGAATCGCCCCGCTTCCAGCCGGTCGGCACAGATCAACCGCGCGACCCGTTCCGGATACTCCATCGCCCGCTGCGGATGGTCGTCTTGATCCGCCCGCTGCACGGTTCGAGGTCGCTCGGTCAGCACCAGCTTGCACCAACGGTCCCCGTAATCGTGTAGCCACCGGTCGAATTCATCCCGAGTGGCCTGAAAATCCGGGAAAAACTCGGAGATCCAGGCGAACAGGCCCTCCAGATCGCAACCTGGTAGCATTTCGTGAACCGTCAGCGTGGGCCCCGTCGTCTGCCAGGGTAGCAAGTTGGCGTTCAGATCAGGCACCGTTCCGTGGTGTCCCAGCACGGCCCGTGCCCAATCCAGCAGCTGATCCCGAGCCGCTCGCCGTTCGCGCCGTTCCGGCGTCCACGCGGGGATCAACCTCTCGCCCGCAAACAACAGCAGGGCGGCGCCCAAGGGTGCGTGAGGTGGCCCGCGTTTGCGCCGGCTCCCGGGACGGATGTAGTCCTGCCAAGCGACATGGCATTTTCCCGCGTCGTGAACCAAACCGGCCAAGAAGCCCAGACGCTGCTCACCATCGCCGAGGGGATTCCCGCACGCGGCAGCGACGGCGGCCAGGTGTTCGATCAGCAGCCGGCGAACCGGCCCGGCATCCGGACGAGCGACGCAGGCGGGAAAGGGCACTACCACAGACAGATCACTCCTTCGTCCGGGACGTGAACGAACTGCCAGAACGGCTCGGCCATCTTCGCCGGTGCGAAACGAATCGGCTGGCCTTGAACCTCGTACAACAGATTGATCGTGCCCCGAAAACGGCGTCTTCCCAAGTGCTGGTAAAGCATACCGCCCACGCGAGCATACTGCCGGCCCGCTTGCGAACGCAGTCGCTCCACGGCTGCAGCCGGTATCACCGTGGTGGATTCCAGTTCGCCCCTATCCGGAGTCGCGGGGTGCACGCCGTCCACTACCCGCACCAGACGGGGTACGGTTAAGCAATAGGCCGTGCCCAAATACGTATGGTAATGGCTGCGAGATTTCGCCAGCCGCTGGACCAATTCCTCCGCCAGTTCGCCATCATAGAACAGACGGTAGGCTGGATTGACCAACAGCTCGATCGCGGTCGGCCGGCTGAAGGTCGCTTCGGCGCCGCTGCCCGCCGTCCACGTCTTCCCGTGCAGACTCAACTCCTGGGTGACCGAGTGGACCGGGGACAGCAACCGGATCCCACATCGCGTGGTGTCCGGCAGTGTCTCTCGGCCCAACACCGATGCGATCAACCCGTGCAGGGCGGTGCGGGTGATGAACGGATAGGTCGCGTGTGTGCCCAACGTATCCGGACGCCGAAAGTGAGCGAGGCAGCCTCGCGTTTCGAAAATCACGAGCGACATGCGTATCTCTCCCCTCTGGAGGCCGCCGAGGTACCTCACGAAGCCCCATTCCAAACGACGCGTTCGGCCGGCAGCTCACCGCTCAACTGCAACTGGGGAGCCAACCACAGGCGCGCCCGCTGGATCTGTGCCGCGTTCTCCTGGAGGATCGACGCCAGCCGCTCCACATTCAGGCGAACGTCCGTCAGCGATGTGGGCGGGTGCGTGCCCAGCCAGGCCTCGCGATCCGGCTCCAGTTGAAGCCCCTCTTCCAGATAACCGATCCGGAAAAAGGGGTCCTTGTACTCTACATGCAACAGGAACACCGGCTGCTGCATCCCGCGGCCGCGTGCCTGCCGGTGGTGCGTGCCCTTCCACAAAGCCTCGTTCAGTGTGTCCATATCACGGGCCGACATCCCCGTGCCCCGCGCGATGCTCGCATTGACGATCCCCGGCATGGCGAACACGGCGAAGGGCAAAGTGTAGGAGGTCCAGATCGTCCCCTGCGTCGAGCCTTCGCTTTCCCCATCGTCCTTGATCGTTGCGTCTTTGGCTGGCATCACCACGGTGCCCTGCACGTACTTGGTCTCGACCGGATGCAGGGAATGGGCCCAGCCGAATTGGACAGGACCGCATTGATTGAAGCTCTTGCCCTTGACACTGAACACCGCGCCGAACACGCGGGTGTCAAAGGCGGACTGCATCAGGGCCTGCTGCAGATCCGTCTCCTTGTCGCGCCCCGCGTTCTTCAGCAACGATTCGGACAACTTGTCCCGACCCAGCAGTTTGTTGTCCGCCGTCCGTTCCTTGCGGACGAAGACGAACATCGACTTGTCCGGGCCGCCGTCCGGGTAGCGCGCCAAGATGTAATCGCGGACATCCCGTTTGATGCTGACATCGGATAGCGAAATCCGGCCGTCGTCTTCACCGAAAATCCGCCGGGCATCGCTTTCGCGGAGCGGGTCCCGGTTGGGAATCCCGTCCTTCACCGCCTTGAGAAACAGAATCTCGCCCGTGGAAACGTGGTCAGTCATCGGAATCCTCCTCGGTTGGGGGTTGCGTGGTTTTGGCTTTCGAACGCTGCAGGGCATAGCCCGACCAGAAGGCCGCCATGAAGCGGTCCCGCTCGGCGCGGATCGCATCCTGCAGGTTCTCGCAGTGATTCAAGACAATGCCGATCCTGCGGCGGAAGTCGTCGCTCAAACGGAGCTTATCTAGTTTGACCTCCAGATT
>SLMF01000379.1 GCA_007133715.1 Planctomycetaceae bacterium | reverse complement strand
CCGCAGCCCAGCACCCGCTGGGTTTGGGCATCCACAATCCACTTGGTCAAACCTTCGATCCGTCCCAGGGCCTGGGCCCGTCCGCTGGCCGCCCACGGATAGCTGACCACTTCGACCGCCCGGCCCTCGCGGTGAGCCTGGTCTTCCGTCAAGCCGGTCCAAGCCAGCTCGGGGTCCGTGAACACGATGGCCGGAATCGCCAGTTTGTCGAATTCCACCGGTTTGCCACGCACCACATCGACGGCGATCCGCCCCTCGTGCGTCGCCTTGTGCGCCAGCATCGGCTCGCCCGCCACATCGCCGATGGCCAGAATATGCGGGTCCGCGGTGCGAAACTGGCGATCGCACACGACAAAACCCCGTTCGTCCAGCTGGACCTGTGTGTTCTCGAGCCCGATGCCACGGCTGTTGGGACGGCGTCCCACCGAGACCAGCACGCGGTCATAGAGATCCACCCCATATTTGGCGGGGCCTTCGAAAGCCACCTCGACCTGCTCGTCGCGAATGCCCAGCGAACCGACTTTGGTCTTCAAAAAAATCCGCTCGCCAAACAACCGATTCAGGTGCTTGTGCAACGGGCGAACCAAATCCCGGTCGGCGCCTGGCAAGAGGCCATCGGTCAACTCGACCACGCTGACCTCCGAACCCAGACCCGCGTAGACGGCGCCCATCTCCAAACCGATATAACCGCCCCCAATCACCAGCAGGCGTGGCGGAATGTCCGCCAATTCCAACGCGCCGGTCGAATTCATGATGCGGTCGGAACCGACGTCAAACACGGGCGGCAGGATCGGTTCCGAGCCGGTGGCCAGGATCAGATGGTCGAACGTCAGTTGCGCCTCGGGCGGGATCGAATCATGTTCCCCCTCCAGACGCAAGGTCGTCGAGTTTTCCAGCACACCGCGAGCCTGGATCACTCGAACCTGGCGTTGTTTGGCCAAGCCGGCCAGGCCGCGGGTCAGGTTCGAAATGATCTTCTCTTTCCGGGCTCGCACTTTGTCCAGGACAATCTCGGGCGCCGGGTACTCGATCCCCCAATCACGCCGCAACTCGTCCACCTCGCCGATCACCCGCGCGACGTGCAGCAGGGCTTTCGAAGGGATGCAGCCGCGCAGCAAACACGTTCCACCCAGATGCGGTTCCGCTTCGACCAGGATCACGTCCAGACCTTTATCTGCAGCCAAAAACGCCGCAGCATAGCCGCCCGGACCACCGCCTAATACTACCAAAGATGTATGCATGTCGATCAGCGTGACAAGAATTCGATAACGACATTCACGTCCACCGGCAGACTGATATCGCCCGGACCGGGGAGCCCCTGGAGCGTTGCCCGTAAGGTTTCGGAATCGAACGTCACCCAGTCCAGATCCTGAACTTGGCTTTCGTCCGACAGTTGCCGATACAGATTCAACAGATTCTCGCGCGGCCGCACGGTGATCACATCGCCGGCCCGCAGCAGGTAGGAAGGCTTGGTCACCTTACGACCGTTCACCTGAAAATGCCCGTGGGCGATGCCCTGCCGAGCTTGGGGGCGGGTCTTGGTGAAACCGGCACGGCGGATCACGTTGTCCAGACGACGCTCGCACAAGGTCAAGAGCAACTCGCCCGTATCCCCTTTTTTGCGGGTCACATTATCGAAAAACCGGCGTAATTGGCGTTCCCCGATACCGTAATAGTGCTTGATTCGCTGCTTCTGCGCGAGCGCGAGCCCGTAGTTTGAGGGGCGTCGGCCGCGTGTATGCATCCCGGGCGGTGACTCGCGACGTCCCATGGCGCGCACGGCACCCGCACTTTCGTAAACCATCGAACCCAAACGTCGGTTGACCCGTGCCTTGGGACCAGTGTAACGAGCCATGCAGTGACTTCTCCTTAAACTCAGCCAGAACTAGTAGAATGTTGCGTTCGTGTGTGGCAGTCCCCCGTTCGGACAACCGAACGGGCCCCGCAGCGTCTCCTTCGACCGGGCCCCTCGATACAAGGGTATTCGGGCAACGGCAAAATACAAGCTGCTTATCTTCGCTGACCAGCCGCCACTTGACAAGTCCCCCCCCACGGTTTTCGCCCATCAATTCTCCAGGACTTGTAATCACGGGTTGGCAGCCGTCCTAGGCGGTTGGTACCTTAGTGCGTTATGAATTCAGGACGCAAACGATTGATGGTCATCGGAGCCCACCCGGATGACTGCGAATTCAAGGTAGGGGGACTGGCGGCCCTGTTCCGGCGCGCGGGGCATGCGGTACGCTTCGTCAGCGTCACGAACGGCGAATCCGGACACCCGACGGATTACGGAGACCGATTGGCCCAGACCCGGCGTGCCGAAGCCGCCGCGTCGGCCGCCGTAACCGGATTGGAGTACATGGTCCTACCGAACCGAGATGCGTATCTGATGCCCCACACCGCGATTCGCGATGATCTGATCCGCTTGATTCGCCAATTCCAGCCAGATTTAGTGGTTACGCATCGCCCGAACGACTACCACCCGGATCACCGCTATACGGCCCAATTGGTCTGCGACGCTGCCTACTTGCTGACCGTGCCGGCCGTAGCAAACGCCGTTCCCGCCTTGCCTCACGATCCGCTGATCATGTACATGGAGGACGGTTTCCGGCGCCCCTACCCGTTCAGCCCGGCGATTGCCGTGGATGTGGGGCCCGTGTTCGAGCAGGTGCTGGCGATGCTGGCGTGTCATGCCTCGCAGTTCTTCGATTGGCTACCGTATAATCGTGGCGAGAGCGGGAAAGTGCCAGCGGACCCGAAGTTGCGACTCGAGTGGCTCCGCGGGTGGTATGGCGAACAGATTCGACCGGTCGCCGAACGGTATCGGGGGCTGCTCGCGGCCCGTTATGGCCGTTTGCGGGCGGAACAAGTCGAGTTTTGTGAAGCGTACGAACCCTGCGAATATGGCGCGGCGCCGACGCAGGAGACGATCGAGGTTTTATTCGAGGGCTTTTGATCCCGCGGGCAACGCGGGGAGCAACAACAGGAGGGTGGCAATGGGACCAGCGGACAAAGGGGGCGCGGTCGACTGGTCGGCGGCGCTCGAATCGACCGGGAACGATCCGCAGCTCTTGCAAGAGTTGATCGAGGTGTTTCTGGACGAAGGGCCAATGTTACTCCGCGCGATCCGCTCCGCCCTGGAGAACCAGGACGCAGCTGTGTTGCGGCGTTCAGCGCACACGCTGAAAGGTTCCCTGCGAATCTTCGGAGTGACGCAGGGTGTGGAACTGGCCCAAGAAATCGAAAATCGTGGCAAACAGCAAGTCTGGGACGGAACGGCCGACCACTGCCGAGAAATGGAAACGTTCATGGCCACCGTGCTCGCGGAACTGAAGGCGCACATTCACCGGTAACCCGACGGGGTCGGACGGGGCGGACGGGTCAGTCGGGTCAGTCGGATGCCGGTTGCGCTGGCGCGCACTTCTTCGCCATGCGTTTCACCAACACGAGCGCGCCGATCGCGACTGCCAACAACAAAACCCCCAAAACGGGCCTGAAAAAAATCCAGCCGTTGGCGATCGTGGTTAACGACAGCGAGCACGCTAACACACCGGCCAGCATCCCGGTTCCCAACCGCATGATGTCGCCCAGAAAAGGCAGCACGTCGGCCAGCACCGCCAGCGGCTTGAAGACCATTCCAAAACCGGCAAACATCACGAAAAACCCTACGAATCGCAGGATCCAGGTCATCCGCACGTTGGCCGCGACGGCCGTTGCGAACATGCTCTCCGCACTCTGCATACCGCCTTGCAGGAAAGCCAACGGGTCGCCCGCTCGCGTCTGATGCGGTACCAAATTGCCCGTCATCTGCCCAGCGACCACGCGGACCGTTTGCGGGCGAACGACTTCGAATCGCACCCGCATGTCCCCGATGGTGTCGGTCGCCGGCTGTTCGGCGGCGTACAGCAGGCCCTCGCGAATTGACAGCTTGCGGCTGCCCACGCGTTCCCGAACCGACTCGGGAAGGGCTTCGAGATCCTCTGCCGTGAAGGGGCGTTGTTCCGCCTGCTGTTTTCAGTGGCTGAGGGTCGGCAACCGCGTCGCGGTGTCATTCAGCCGAGCCGTCTATCGCTCGTCGGATTGCTTCCTGAATGCCGCAGGGCCGGATCGAAAAGGCCTCTTGAGCCGACGGTTCCGTCACGATCGTCGGATTCTTCAGTCCTTCGATCAAGTGCCGCCCGATTTGGAAACTGGCCGGTGTCACCAGTGCCAGCCACAGGCTGGAGAGAGAGGGCGTCAGAACGGGCACGGAGATCAGCCAGCGAGTCAGGCCCTTTTGCCGCGCGTATTCGCGGATCAGATCACCGTAGCTGACGACATCGGTCCCGCCGATTTCGAAGATGCGACTAGGCCCGGGCGGCAGTTCCAAAGCCGCCATCAGGTAGGCCAGGGCGTCGTCGACCGCGATCGGCTGGGTCGGCGTCGTCAGCCAGCGGGGGCAGATCATCACCGGCAGACGATCGGTCAGCGAGGTCAGCAGTTGGTAGGACAAGCTGCCTGCACCGATCACCACGGACGCGCGGAATTCCACGGTTTCGACATCCGCCTCGCGTAAGAGGCTGCCCACCTCGTGGCGGCTGCGGAGATGCGGCGACAACTGCGGATCCTGTTCGTCTCCCAATCCGCCCAGATAGATGATACGGCGGACGCCAGCAGCCCGTGCGGCCCGTCCAAACTGAATCGCCGCTCGCCGATCCTCTTGCTCGAAATCCTTCGTTCCAGACATCAGGTGGATCAGGTAATAGGCGGTATGCACCTCGTGCAGGGCGTCGGCCAGCGCCCGGGAATCACGCACGTCCCCGCCGCACACCTCGGTATTGGCTTGCACGCGTCCCTGCAATTTCGCGGGGTCCCGCACCATGCAGCGGACCTGCCAAGCCGAATCTTCCAGCAGCGGGAGCAAGTGGCCGCCCACGTAGCCCGTAGCGCCGGTGACGAGCACCCGCGGTCGAACCGTGTCTTCCGCCGGTGCGGATTCCAGTTGTTTCATCGCGATTCTCTCAGTGAACAGATCGTGGAGTTCAGGTTGCTGCCCCGCTATGATGTCGTGGGGAATTGTAGCCGGGAGGTCGCCCTCGCACAGGCTGGCCGCAGCTCGGCAAGAGAGCGGGACAGATTGGCCGGAACGGGTGGCAAGATTAAGAGGCCCTAACAAAACTGGGCTGGGAGACCCACGGTCGGCGGTTTCGGCGGGGTCAGAGCCCCGCGCCGAGCAGTTTTGTTAGGGCCTCTAAGGAATGAGGTTGTATTATACCCCTCGCGGGGTTGATTCGAGTGTGTGATGCTGTTTTTGAGCAAGCCGAATTCCGCCAGCCTTGCCACGTTTCTGGCGGATCAACAGAAGCAGCCGCTGAGTTATACGGCGGTGGGTGCCACGGCCCGGGAACCGCCCCGCGGATACGTGGTGAATCACACCCGGGTCGCTCTGGGGCGGGGCGAGGCGGTATTCCAGGCGGCCCGAGCGTCGCTGGCCCGCTGGGAACAATTCCAATTGAATTGGGTTGCGCTCATTCCGGCAGATGACGGCAGCCCGGCGGCCACTGCTTGTCAAGGCACGTCGGCTGGAAAATGGGGTTGGGCAACCGGCGACCCTGCCCCACCAGCCGCCTCGATTCAACCGGACCAGTTGGTCGCGATCCTGGCTCGAGGCGCCGGGATGTGGTGGTTGAATGCCTGCCGCATCATCTATGTCGTCGACCAGCAGCAGCCGGTCGCGCGTTACGGCTATGCCTACGGCACGCTTGCTCAGCACGTGGGGCGGGGCGAGGAGCGGTTCCTGGTCGAGTGCGATCCGGTCGACGGACGCGTTTGGTACGATCTGTACTCCTTCTCGCGGATGAACCATTGGCTCGCAAGGTTAGCCACCCCGCTGGTCCGTCGCGCCCAACACCGTTTTGGGCAGGAATCTGCGATGGCTCTTCAACAGGCGATCACCCGCGACGCTGTCAGAAACGAAGCTTGAGCCTCTCCGGGCACACCCGGTATTCTCAGCAACCGCTTGATCGGTCGGCCGAGTACCGCGGACGCGCTCCGCGCGCAGTCCGACGGCGACCCGAAACCGGCCGGCTATCGGCATCGGCATGGAACGAGAAAACGCAGCCGTCAGAAGAAATGCCTCGTCCGCAACGCGACGAGAGCGACACGATCACGAGTCGCAGCGGGGCTTGCTTGGGTGCTCGTACTTCGTTTGAGGGGATGCTTGTAACCAGTTTGACACGCACCCTGCTTTGTGCTACTGTCGATTCTTGGTGGGCACCGCGATCCGTGTTCGTGATCGCCCCGAGGGCCCCCGTCTCACCTGCCTCGATCCGTCCTCGAACTATTGTCTGAGGCGCGGGGGAACCACATTTGCCCGATACCTGCCTGAGTCTCGCCTCGCGGCATTTTGCAACACCTACCTATCGCCAGCGGGGCCCTTTTGGGGAGAACCAACGTGACAGAATCGAAACAGGGTTTGAATGTCAATCGCCGGCAGTTTTTACAGCGGGGCAGCACGGTCGCTGCCGGTGCGGCGGTCCTGGCAGGGGGCGTGCCTGCCGTCCATGCCGCCGAGGACAACACGATCCGCTTGGCCCTGCTGGGTTGCGGGGGCCGTGGTCGCGGTGCGGTGGGCAATGCGTTCAATGTCCAGGGTCAGGGTCCGGTCGAGTTGTATGCTCTGGCGGACGTGCACGCGGGGTCGGTGGAAGGCACCTACAGCGCCCTTTCGCGGCAGTACGAAGGCCGAGTGAACGTGCCGCAGGAACGCCAGTTGGTCGGGTTCCAGGCCTATAAGGAAGCCATTGACACGCTCCGCCCGGGGGACGTCGCGCTGTGTACGACCCGCGCCTACATCCGCCCGCTGCATGTCGAATACGCGGTGTCCAAGGGCGTGAACGTGTTCATGGAGAAACCGTTCGCTCCCGATCCGGCCGGTTTGCACCGCATGCTGCGTGCCGGGGAAGTGGCCGAGGAGAACAACGTCAAGATCGCGGCCGGTCTGCAATGCCGCCACTCGCCCGCCCGAGCAGCGCTGATCGAACAGATCAACGACGGCGTGATGGGCGATCTGCAGTATGTCCGCGCCAACCGCCTGGGCGGCCGCGGCTGGCTGGGCGATCAGGGCGATCAGGCCAATGAGATGATGTCACAACTCCGATTCGGCAGGAACCACCTGTTCTGGGTCGGTTCGGGCCAAATGGTGGACTTTCTGATCCATCAGATCGACGAGTGCTGCTGGCTGCTGGACGAATGGCCGGTGACCTGCCAGGGGATGGGCGGCCGCGAGGTGGGCAGCACCGACCGCGGGCAGAACTGCGACGTCTACACGATGGAGTTCACTTTCCCCAGCGGTCGCAAGGCGTTTTGCGGTTTCCGCCGGGCGCAAGGGGCGCACAACGAGTTCGCCACCTTCGTCCACTGTACCAAGAAAGCGGGCCAGTTTTCCGGAAACGTCCACCGGGCCACGGTGCATATCTTCAAGGACCAGCGGATTGCCGGGAACAATATCGAATGGTCGCCGACGCCTGATGCCCACAATCCTTGGGATTATCAGTGGATCGATTTCATCACCGCCATTCGCCACGACAGGCCCTTCAATCAGTGCCGGCGGGCGGTGTATGCCGATTACGCGTCGTTGATGGGGCGTGCCGCGGCCCATGGCAACCGGATCGTCACGTGGGACGACGTGGTCAATTCGGACTTCCAGTTCTGCGACTACCTGGACGAACTGGACTACGACAGCCCGGCGCCGGTGCTGGCGGGCGAGGACGGGAATTTCCCGCAACCGATCGCCGGCGAGTGGACCGAACTCTAAGCCGTCCCGAGGGAGCTTCCAGGCGGCCGAACCCGCCGCCTTCGAAGCGCCCGCACCGACAGCCCCAGTAACTCCGGCTCAACGCCAGCCGTACATCGCTTGACCGATCTCACGGCTGGCGCGGATGATCTCCGGATAGGGATGATCGCAGATGTCCAGGAACCCGATCTGGTAGTTCTCGCCATCGCCGCGGCCCGTGGTGGCCTGATCGCCGAACTGGAACCAGTGGGCGCCGACCAGCCAGGGGTTTTCGAGGGCGCCGCGGACGTAGTTTCGATACGCTGCGGCACGTTCCTCTTGATTGGCCGTGGGCCGCAGTCCGGTGTGGAACATCCCCCGATCCAAAGCTCCGAAATGGAACTCGCCGATGATCACCGGGGCATCCACACCCTCGGGCAAACGGAAATGGGCCACCGAATCGCGGTAGAGATTGAATCCGATCACATCGCAGTAGCGGGCGGCGGAGCGGATCGCGCGATCGTTGACCCAAGCGAACCGGCAGCCCAAATACAGGGTGTGGGGCGCCTCGCGCTGGACCGCCTCCCGGCAGACCTGAAAGTACCGGTCGGCCAGGCGTGTGGCGAAAGCTTCCAAATCAGGACGGGCTCGCTCCGTATCCGGCGGCGACTCGCGGTGCTCCGCCAAGGCCTGCCAGGACGCGTGTTGCGTGCCCCAACGCTGATTCAGCTGCTCGATGCTGGCATAGGTTTCGCGGAGATCGGCGAGAAACGCCTGCTTGGCCGCCTGGTCCGCGGGCGAGACAAGGGTCGCCAGGGCCAGCGAAAGCTCCTGGCCCCAAGCCAGTTCGTTGTCGATAAACACGCCCACACACCAGGGCGAATTGGCCGCCTCGCGACGGGCCGCCATGTTCCGCCGTGTGAGCCGACGAAACTCCGGATCGAACGGATCGGGGAACTGGCCCCAGTAGCCCGTGCTGCCCGCCAATCGCGGCCCGCCCGATTGAACCGTTACCACGTACGGAGTCTCCTCCCGGCCGTAAATCTCGGGATCCGACCAGTTGGCGATCGTGTTCAAACCCCAACTGCGCAAACGCTGATGAACCCGTTCGCGGTACACCTCGGGCCACGCTTCGCCGTACTTGCGGTACAGATTGCTGGCCGTGAAGTTGTACGTGCGGTAGCGTCCCCGGCCATGATAATAACCGTGCGGCGCCCACGAAGCCCAGCCGTAAAACTGGGCCAGCGGCGAATCTTCCGGAGGCAGGTCCGCGAAGTAAAACTCGCGGTCGGTGATCGGGGTGACCCCGTTGGTCGCGCGCACGCACGTGATCCCATGCGACCAGAACAACCGGCCCTCGGGATCGACCAGCCACCACGTGCCCTCCCGCTGGACAACTCGAAAATGCCCCGTGGCTTCCAACTGCGGACCCTCGCTCCAGCCGCCGAAACGGTTCCAACCGTCCGGCCCGGGATGGTCCGCCAAATCGCGATCCTCCTGGACGATCCGCGCCCGCAAGTCGGCCTCGTCCCGCGTCTTGCCGGGCCAGTCGCGATGCTTGTACTGGCCGAAACGATCGATCATCGGGAACAGTTCCTCAGGGTCTGCCAGACGGACGGCACCCGGGTCGTACCCCGTGCCCCGCAGCTCGGCCAGCTCCAGTTCGTGCTGCCGATCCGGTTCACTGACGAAGATCAAGATCGCCGTGACCCCGCTCACATCGATTCCTCCATCGGGCTGCCAGCGTTCGGGATAACCCCGCATGCCGAACAACCGATCCTGGAGCGCGGCGGGCATACGGCGGCGCAGCGGCAGACGGATCCGACGCGTTTGCCCCGGCTGCAGTTCTTCCACCACCTGGATAGGGAGCGAACCATCTTCGGCCCGCGAGCTGTCGGCACGCAGCCCCACGCGGACCGGATGCGTGCCCCGATTGCGGACCCGCACCGAGACGGCCTCCCGTGTGGCCAAGTCCCAAGACGCTTCGTCCGGCACGACCGTGATGCCCGGCCAACGCTGGTTCGAACCCGCGGTCATTCGCAATACCGGCTGACCCTCGTACTGGTCCACCGACAATACGACATCGCGCATCTCGATCCGCGCCAGATCCATCGCCGGATCCAACGTCCACAGCGATTGGTATTCGGCCCGAGCCGGCACCAGCAAGAGGGCCGATACAAGGGCCAGGTGAAGTGTGGGGACGAGTAAACGGGGGCGAAGCAACGTCATGACGGCGGGACTCCTGGGCAGGTGAGGTGGGAACCGGGGTCCAGGATCCGCAGGCCAAGAACCAAGGGTGCCTCGTCAGCGATCCATCGCATTGCGGACCCAAGAAGCCTTGATCCTACCAACTGGTTGGCACTGCGGCAACGGCTGAGCGCTGCGTCCGCCGCTCGACTCGCGGCTTGGTTGGCTAATCGCAGATCCGGATGTTGCCCGTGTTGGTGAAATGGCCGAGGCAGGGCCAGTCATGACCCTCGGCGACGGCTTGGGCGGCAAAGGCGTCCGCGGCGGCCGGGGGCAGGGCGATCAGCAGCCCGCCCGAGGTCTGGGGATCGAAGAGAAGCATCTCGGTCGGGTCGCGCTGGTCGGTATCCCATTGGACCCGGGCGCTGAAGGCCTCGCGATTGCGATAGGCGCCGCGGGGGATCATGCCCATCGCCATCTGTTCGCGGGCACCGGGCAGCCAGGGCACGGCGGTCGCAGACAAGCGGATTCCCAAGTCGCGGTCGTCTCCCAGCATTTCCGTGAGGTGGCCGAGCAGCCCGAAGCCGGTGACATCGGTCATGGCGTGGGCACCGGCCGCGACCGCCGCGTGGGCCGCGGTTCGGTTCAACGTGATCATGCTCTGCACGGCCGCCGCCTGCTGGTCCTGCGAGGCGAATTCGGCTTTGATCGCGGTGGTCAGGATCCCCGTGCCCAGGGGTTTGGTCAAGTACAGGCGGTCGCCGGGTCGGGCGCCCCGATTGCGGAGGATTGCGTCGGGGTGGATCAGTCCGAGCACAGCCAAGCCGTATTTGGGCTCGCGATCCTCGACCGTATGGCCGCCGGCGATCAGACAAGCGGCCTCGGCGGCGGCCGCCGCTCCGCCCTGCAGGACATCGAGCAGCATCTCGGGCGGCAGTTCCCGGGGCCAGGCCACCAAGTTCAGCGCTGCCAGCGGCTGGCCGCCCATCGCATAGATGTCGGAGAGTGAATTCACGGCCGCGATCCGCCCCCACAGCCGGGCCTCATCGACCAGCGGGGTGATGAAGTCCGCGGTGAAGACGACCGCTTGGTCGTCCCCAATCTGCACCACGGCTGCATCGTCCATGGTGTCCGCACCGACCAGCAGGCGGGGATCCACTGTCGGCGCCAGCCGGGAGAGGATATTCGACAGGTCGCACGGACCCAGTTTGGCTGCTCACCCCGAGGCGGCGGCCCATTGGGTCAACCGCAGTGTTTTGTCAGGCGTGCTCTCGCTCATCGGCTGGCTCCTGGCGTGGCTCATTTGCGGCCATAATCGGCCGGGATCTCCCCCCAGCGACCCGTTTGCCATTTGACAATCGGATTGGGGTAGTCGTTTTCGTGGAGTAGACGTTCCGCCCAATCGATCATCTGGAACAAGGCGTCGTTGACGGCCGTGCGGGGCAGTTGGGTATTGGCACAGCCTTTTCGTACCCAAGTCATGGCGGTGGTCGAGTCCGAATAGATGGGGCAGGTGCGCTGTTCCAACTGCAGCAGCCCCAACGCCTGGACGATGGCCAGGAATTCTCCGATATTGACGGTTCCCTGTTCGAACGGGCCGGCGTCGAACAGCAATTCGCCGGTGGCGGTTTCCACCCCCCGGTACTCTAAGACGCCCGGATTGCCGCTACAGGCCGCGTCGACGCAGATGCTGTCCAGGATCACGCCCTGTTCGGCCCACTGGTTCCGGCTGATCGGCGCCTTTTTCGCCGGCGGGGTCTGGCCGATGTGCTGGCGGTAATCGCCGGCCAACGCCGCTTCGGCCGCCGCCCGCGTCGGAAACGATTTGAACTCGGCGCCCGAAAATCCGGATACCTGCCGCTGGCAATCGGCCCAGCTGGTGTAGATCCCCGGCTGATGGCCTCTCCAGACCACATAGAACTTCGGCCGTTGCCCTTTTGCCATCGCGACTCCTTTGTCTTCACCACGTCGGTTTTCAGCAATGGTATTCGTTCGGCTCCGACGCTGCTTGCCCCAAGCTTTCGCGGCGTGGTCAGCGGGAACGCGGCGTGTTGCCCGGTCGCGTCGCCTGGGTGTTCCTGCCCGCACGCTCGGGTTGCGGTTCGTCGAACGGCAGCGTCTCGTAACGCTCGACCACCTTTTGCCACCCGGCGGGCACGTCCGGCTCGTAAAACTCGCGGTGCCAGAATTTTAAGGCATTCAAGGCCAAACTCCAGTTCACCTCGCGATTCTGGAACGTAAAGGTGGTTCGCGCCGGGTTGCGTGATTCGTCGAAGTTGCGATCGAAGATCACCAGCCCCTTGGGCAGGAAATCGCGATGATCGATGATCACATGGACTTTTTTGTAATTCGCCGCGTCCGGCCGCAGCTTCGGATAGGCTTCCAACCAGTATTCCCCCTCGATATCCTGGGGCACGGGCAAGGGCCGGATCCAATAACGCTGCCGAATCTGCTGGGCATCGGCCCCGAACAGGAAGGGCAAGGGACCGTTGGCGATGGCCTTACCACGCATCGAAGGGGGCAGTTCACGCTGGATCAGCTGCTTGTTCGTGTGATCGTGTTCATAGATCGATTCGCCGTCACAAATCCAGTGTTCCCCCAAATGGCCCTCGCGCTGGACGAACTGGGGACTGGCGCCGGGTGTTTCCGGTGCCGCGTATTCCATGATCCGGTCGACACGAAACAGGCCCTTGTCCGGAGCCGCGTACTTGATCACGCCCTCGCTGTAGGTTTTGAACGTGTCGCGGGGGCCAAAGATCGGATCGTACTCCCAACGTTGGAAGCGGCAGCGATAACGCTCGACCGACTGGCTGCGTTCCTCCCACAAGATCAGCACTTGGTCGAGAAACTGCTCGTGTTCCTCGTCCAACGCAGGAAACGGCCGCGGAAGCCGATCGGCCGCGGTCAATCCTTGTCCGCTGGCGACCGTGACGAAGAGAAGTCCCCAGAGCCCGCTGATTCCCACGAAGATTCCCAGCTTTTTCATCAAGCCACCTTTCGCTTCCCTACCTGGTCCAGGGGCAGACTGCCCGGCGTGTTTTGGAGTCCCGCGAGGGGATTCTAGCAAGAGCGGGCCGGTGACCCTAGAGCGATTTTCTGCGGCTGCTAGCGAGTTGATGGCTTGCAAATCGGGGCTTCGAAGCTTATAACCCGTCGCATTGTGGGTGATCAAGCACACTTCGGCCGTCGTACACCCCTAAGGAGTAGTAGCCTGAGATGAATGTCTACCTCGCGGAGTTTGTGGGCACCGCCTTGCTGATTCTGCTGGGCAACGGTGCCGTGGCAAACGTGGTGTTGGCCAAAAACAAGTCGCATGGCGGCGGCTGGATCGTGATCACGGTGGGGTGGGCACTGGGGGTGGCATTTGCCGTTTACGCGGTCGGAAACATTTCGGGCGCCCATATCAATCCAGCCGTGAGCTTCGGACTGGCAAGTATTGGTTCCTTCGAATGGGGGTATGTGCCCGGTTATGTGGCAGCGCAAGTGGCCGGTGGCATGCTGGGAGCGCTGCTGGTCTACGCGGCGTTTTACGCCCACTGGCCGGAGACGGAGGGTGCGGATGGGAAGCTGGCCTGTTTTTGCACCAGTCCGGCGATCCGGCGGATGGGCCCGGCCGTGGTCACCGAATTCGTCGGTACCTTTGTTCTGCTGTTCGGCGTTCTGGCCATCGGGAATATCGCCTTGGGGGCCGAGACGGCCGAACAGGCCTGGACCGAGGCCGTCAGCAGCTTTTTCGGACCGCTGCTGATTGGCATGCTGGTGCTGTCGATCGGGATTTCGCTGGGGGGCCCGACCGGGTATGCCATCAATCCGGCTCGCGATCTGGGACCGCGGATCGTCCATGGTCTGCTGCCGATTCCCGGCAAGCGGGATGCGGACTGGGGGTATGCTTGGGTCCCCATAGTGGCACCCACCTTGGGGGGTGTCGCTGGGGCACAGGTGTTTGTCATGCTGGGTTTCTAGCCTCCCTAAGTGAAGGGTGTGTTGTCCGCGCAATGAATGGGGGAACAGGCGGATATCGCGTGCGCGGGCAGGTTTGTCGTAGAACGGATTTCAATCCGTTTCGCAGGAGCGGAATGAATTCCGCTCTACGAAAGGACGTACGAGGGAGCGAGGCACGGGCATGAAACGGGTGGAAACGCTGGACGAACTGGGCGATCGGCATCAGACGTTCGACATCGTGGTCGTCGGCGGGGGAGCCACGGGTCTGGGAACAGCGTTGGATG
>SLMF01000075.1 GCA_007133715.1 Planctomycetaceae bacterium | reverse complement strand
TGGGGAGCGAGGGCCGTAGTTGCCAAACCTGGCTGCCACCGACGCGGGGTCGGTGGGGAGCGAGGGCCGTAGTTGCCAAACCTGGCTGCCACCGACGCGGGGTCGGTGGGGAGCGAGGGCCTCGTGCGGGCGGTCGGCCGTAGTTGCCAACACGAATCGGGAAATGCCCCGCACGCCACCTGTCCGCCAGTCCGTACCCTTGACCAGCCGACCCCGCTGGGCGAAGCTGAGCGGAGCGAACCAAACTGCGACGGTCTCGGTACTCCCGACCCACGTGAGCGGTCTGGTTCGGACCTCGAAAGAAAACGGCCTCGTGTTCGCTGTTCGTTCGATCGCAAAATTACTTGCATTAGGGGGGGGTGTTTCGCCGTGGCTTCCAAAACCAGGCCCACAGAACGTGGAACCATCGGGAAATCAGGACGGACTCTGCTGTGGTTGGCGGCGACCCTGGCACTTCCTGCCGTGGCCGCTGGCGAGGGTTCCCAACCGGAGCCAACCCGGGCGAACGAGATTCGGACACAGGCCGACTTCACCGGCGGATTGATCGTCCACCTGGGCTGCGGCGACGGGCGGTTGACGGCCGAACTTCTGGCGGGCAAGTCCGTGGTCCACGGGCTGGATACCGACGCCGAGCGGGTTGCCGAAGCCCGGCAGTACCTGGCAGACCGCGGTCTGTACGGCCAGGTCTCGGTCGCTACGTTCGACGGTCGGCATCTGCCCTACGCGGATAATCTGGTGAATCTGCTGGTGGTCGAGGGTTCGGCGGAGGTAGGCTCTGCGGAGCGGCTGCGCGTCCTGGCACCCGGCGGCGTGGCCGTCACACTCGACGCCCAGCGTGCACCACGAGACGTTCTCCGCAAGCCGTGGCCCGCGGACCTGGACGTCTGGCCTCATTTTCTGTACGACGCCAGCGGCAATGCGGTATCGCGTGACCGCCGGGTGGGTCCGCCGCGTGGTCTGCAATGGGACGGTGGCCCGCGTTGGAGCCGGAGCCATGAGACGGACATGAGTCTGACCGCTGCGGTGACGGCGGGCGGGCGTCTGTTCCACACGCTGGACGAAGGCCCGATCGGCATCCATGAAACGCCGCGCGAGCAGCGCCGGTTGCCGGACAAGAGTTCGCTGGTGGCCCGCGACGCCTTCAATGGTCTGATCCTTTGGAAACGGCCGTTGGACAACTGGGGCAGTGCGGCCTGGGATCAAGACCGCTGGCGGTGGGGCCAAGCGGATCAGCTGTGGTCGTCGCCTTTGACGCTGCCGCGGCGGTTGGTCGCTACCGGCGATCGGCTGTACATGACGCTCGGGTTCCGTGCGCCGGTGTCCGAGCTGGACGCCGCCACCGGAGAGACGCTTCGCGAGTTTCCTGAAACGGACGCCACGGAGGAGCTGGTGTTGAGCGAGGGGATTCTGGTGCTGCGAGTCCGCGAGGAGGTCGATTCGACGGCGCACGCCCAATCGATCATGGCCCTGGACGTTGCTTCCGGTGACGTGCTTTGGAAGCATCCGGTCGCAGCGGTCAGCGACCTTACCTTGGCCGTAGCGGAGGGTCGGGTCTGCTTCCACAATACGCAGGAGTTGGTGGCCTTGGAGCTGCATACCGGCCAGCTGCTTTGGAAAGCCCGCGTCGAACTGCCACCCCGGCGGCTGGGAACGGAGGGCACGTTGGTGATGGCCGACCAGGTCGTGTTATTCGCGGTCGGAACGCATGCCGAAGCGCGTGCGGCCCGGGATGGCCAGCTGTTATGGACCCGCCAGACGAACACCAGCTTTCGCGGCGTGCCGGACATCTTTGTCGCCGGGGGCCTGGTCTGGCTGGGAACGCTGACCACCACCGGTTTGGACTTGACTACCGGCCAGCCGGTTCGGGAAATCGATCCGGGGCATCTGTTTACCGGCGGTCATCATGCCCGCTGTTATCGCGGCAAGGGCACGGAGGAATACCTGCTGTGGTCCAAGCGGGGAGTGGAATTCCTTGACCTCCGTGCGGACCGTCACATGCGGCACGACTGGGTCCGGGGCACCTGCCGGTATGGGATCCTGCCGGCGAACGGTCTGTTGTACGCGCCGCCGGATCCGTGTTTTTGTTACCCTGGCGTGAAGCTGGCCGGTTTCCAGGCATTGGCTCCCGCGGGGGCGGGCGAGTCCTCACCTGCGGAGCCGCCGGAACGCCTTGAACGCGGCCCGGCTTACGGGCAGAGTTCGGATCCGGCCGTTCGCACCGACGGCTCCGGCGACTGGCCCACCTACCGCCGCGACGCGGCTCGGAGCGGCAGCATTGCCACCGAGCTGCCTCCCGCAGTACAGGAGAAATGGACGGCCTCATTCGGCGGCAGGGTCTCGCCGGCGGTGGTGAGCGACGGCCGCGTGTTGGTCGCCGAAGTCGACGCCCATCGGGTCACCTGTCTGGATGCCGAAACCGGTACGCGGCAGTGGAGTTTTCCAGCGGGCGGGGCCGTCGATTCTCCGCCGACACTCCACCGCGGCTGGGTGCTGTTCGGCAGCACCGACGGCCATGTGTACTGCCTGCGGGCCGCCGATGGCGCGCTGGTCTGGCGGTTCCGCGCAGCCCCGGTCGAGCGGCGGATCATGTCCTACGGCCGCCTGGAATCGCCCTGGCCGGTCCACGGAAGTGTGCTGGTCAAGGGCGAAAACGTGTACTTCGCCGCAGGCCGCTCGTCGTTCCTGGACGGCGGCATCTTTCTCTACGCCTTGGACACGGCGACCGGCCAGGTACGGCACCAGACCCGGCTGGAAGGCCCCTGGCCCGACTTGAACACGCCCAGCGATCAGGCCCATGACATGGCGGGCAGCAAGAACGACATTCTGGTTGCCACGGAGGGCAAGCTGTATTTGACACAGAACGTGTTCGATTTGGAACTCCGCCCGCTCGAATCGCCGAGGATCGCTCGCTGGGGTGCTCGCCAGACGGACCTGCGTCTGGTGGCGACGGGCGGTTTTCTGGACGATTCGGGCTTCGACCGCCTGTACTGGATGCACGCCCGCCGCTGGCCCGGGATGTACGTGGCGGTGGGCGCCTCCAAGGCCGGTCAGATCCTGGTGTTCGACGAGACGACCACCTACGGGCTGCAGATGTTCACCCGGCAGTTCAGCCGCAGCCCGTACTTTGCTCCGGGCACGGAGGGCCCGACGTTGTTCGCCGACGACAACGACAATGAACCGCTGCTGCCTCCGGAATCGGCCCGGCGGGAGCGGGGCAACATGGCGCGCGAGCGTCCGCCGAAATGGTCGGTGCAAATCCCCGTACGGGCGCGGGCAATGGTTCTGGCGGGCGGAACCCTGTTCCTGGCCGGACCGCCCGACGTGATTGACGAAGACGACCCCTACGGCGCCTTCGAAGGCCGCAAGGGTGGCCGGCTGTGGGCCGTCTCGACCGCCGACGGAACGCGGCTGGCCGAGTATTCACTGGAAACGCCCCCGGTCTTCGACGGCCTGATCGCCGCCGCCGGTCGCCTGTTCCTGACCAGCGAAGACGGCCGCCTGACCTGCTGGGAACCCACCTCGCACTAACGTTTTGCCCGGCACGGCCGGTAGCCGCCGGGATACAGGCGACCACAACGCACCCCGGCGGTTTGGTCCAACTCACTTAGAGAAGCGACCGCGGAACTCCGGCACGCTACCAACGCCAGCTCCGCGCAGGCACGTGCATCCTCTTCCGCACGGTGGTGCCGGAAACCGATCCCCAAACGACGGGCCAGCTGATCCAAAGCGTACGAACCCAAGTTCGGCCATGCAAGCTTCGCAAGCACCCGCGTGCAATAGTAATCGACCTCGGGATAGTGCAGGCCCGCTTGGTCCAAACAAGACCGGATGACACTCATATCAAACGACGCATTATGTGCCACCAGCGGGCCGGAAATGCTGGCCAGCAACTCGGGCCAAAGCTCGCCAAACGAAGGCGCGTTCGTCACATCCTGCGGCCGGATCCCATGGATCGAAATGTTGATCGGGGCAAAATACAGCGGATCCGGACGAATCAGATACTGAACCGAACGGACAATTCGCCCCCGTTGCACCGTACATAGCCCCACGGCACAGGCCGAACCACGCGAGCCATTGGCCGTCTCGAAATCGATCGCCGTAAAATTCATCTTCCCCTCTCGCAGTTCAAGTCCAAGCCACGCGGCAAGGGAAAACGCATCCGTTCCTCCCGCAGCGTGTGCGATTCTACCTGCCCCCCGTATTCTCGCTGCAAAAAATCCACACACTCCTGGACCACCTCTTCCGGCGCGCTCGCGCCCGCCGTGACCAGAACCCGCTCGACGCCCTGGAACCATTCCGCCTGCAACTCCTCCACGCCATCGATGCGGTGAGCGGGAACACCGGCGGCGACCGCGATCTCCCGCAGCCGCTGGCTATTGGAACTGTTCCGGCTGCCCACCACCAAGACTAACTGCGTCTGGGGGCACAACTGGCGAACCGCTTCCTGGCGGTTCTGAGTCGCATAGCAAATATCTTCCTTCGCGGGCCCCTCTAATTGGGGAAAACGGCTGCGGAGGTGTGTCAAAATACGTTGCGTATCGTCCACCGACAAGGTCGTTTGCGTCAAATAGGCCAGTTTCGCGTCGGGCGGGAATTCCAGCCGCTCCACTTCCGCCGCCGATTGGACCAGCACCATGGCCTGCGGCTCCTCGCCCATCGTTCCCACCACTTCGTCATGCCCCGCATGACCGATCAGCAGGATCGTATATCCCGCCTCCGCATAACGTTGCGCCTCGCGATGCACCTTCGTCACCAGCGGGCACGTGGCATCGACGGTCCGCAGTTGCCGTTGCCGAGCCTGTTGTCGCACTGCGGGCGAGACGCCATGCGCGGAAAACAGCAACACCGATCCTTCGGGAACCTCCGCCACCGATTCGACAAATACGGCCCCTTCTGCGCGAAACCGCTGGACCACATGCCGGTTATGCACGATCTCGTGATAGACAAACACCGGCGGGCCGAACCGCCGCAAGGCTTGCTCCAAACTCTGCACCGCCATCACCACGCCCGCGCAAAAACCGCGTGGCGCGGCCAAAATGATCTTCATGCCTCAAATCCAACTCGTGACCTGCGACCTTCACTCCTCCGTCAACCCCCGCGAATGGCGGGTCATCCGAACCGCTGCGGACCCACGCGTCAACCGGTATTGCAGTACAATAAGGTCTTACCCGCGAAAGTCAATCCAACGGGTACCGCCCCGCTAAGAATCACCCGGAACCTTCCGCCACGCACTTCCTCTGTGGACAGATCCCTCGGGACAGTCCTACAATACAGCATGCTCGTTGAACGAACCCCGGACAAACCGACCGTGCCGCAACGCATCGGGTGGCTACTCCGCACCACGCTGCCTTCCGTGTTCCTGGCTGCCCTGGTCGGAACCCGAGCACCGTTGTCGGTGGGAGTGGCGGCACCGCCGCCGGTGACTGACCCGGCGGAGCTTGCCCTGCGGCTGGTCGAACTGCTGGGCGACGAATCCTTCGCCACCCGTGAGCAGGCCACCTCGCGGTTGATCGAAATCGGTTGGCCAGCCCGAGCGGCCCTTTTGGCGGGCAAGCGGCATCCGGACCGCGAGATCCGCTATCGCTGCCGCCGCATCCTGGCACGGATCGACCAACTCGACTTCGACCGCCGCCTGGCAGCTTTCGCCACCGGCCACGACGACAGCCAGCAGCCGTTGCCCGGCTGGGACGCCTTCCGCTCCTTGTTCGGCGATAGTCGCGAACTCCGCAGCCTGTTCATCCGCATGCAGACCGCCGAACCGGAACTGCTGCAAGTGATCCAGGCCGGCCAAGAACGTTCGGCCACCCTCGCGGCCCGCATCGCCCAGCTCCAGCGGATGCAGCGGATCACCCGCCAAGCCGTACCGGTGCCCAGCGTCCTGGTGCTCCTGTTGGCGGCCAGCGATTCGGATGTGGTACTGGACCCCGCCACCGAGAGAGGACTGGCCAGCTTCTGCTACCAACCTGAACTGCAGCAGGCGGCTCAGGATCCGCTGCAGCGGCAGGTGCTCCGCGAACTACTGGGCCGCTGGCTCGAACAAGCTCGCGGGCCGCTGGTCCATCAAGCCCTGACGCTGGCCATGCGATTCGAGGTGCCCGTGGGGCTCGAACTGGCCACTCGCGTGCTGGATCAGCCGGAGGAAACGGCCGCGATCCGGCAGAGCGCCATCCTGGCGATTCTCAAACTGGGCGACACCCCGCACCAGAAACTGCTGGAATCCCTGTTGAACGATCCCACACGCTGCGCGACCCAGCGAGTGGACAACGAGCTTTTCGAAACCCAGCTCCGCGATGTGGCCCTGGCCGCACTGCTGATCATGCAGGACCAGGACCCGCGTCAATTCGGCTTCGAACGCCTGGTAGAAAACGAGGCCACCGGATTCATTCCCAGTACGGTCGGATTCGCAAACGACCAGCAACGCGAGCACGCGTTTGACCAATGGCAAGCACACCGCACGAACCATCCCGCCCCCCCATGAGCGCGTCCCCTTCCAAACTCCGCCGCCAGATCGTTTGGCAAGCCGCCCGGCTGATGTACAGCCGCCAGGAATCGGAGTACTATCGTGCCAAGATGAAGGCGGCACGCCAGATCTGTCAAGGCTGGGTCAAGCCGGCGGATCTGCCCAGCAACGCCGAGATTCGCGACGAAATCCAAGCCCTGGCCCGGCTCTACGAAGGCCCGCAACGAGCGGACGAGCTGCGCGCTATGCGGCTGGAAGCTCTCCGCGTGATGCGGCTCCTCCGACGTTTCCGACCCCGCCTGATCGGCAGCGTGCTCACCGGACACATCCGCCGTGGCTCCGATATCGATATCCACGTCTTTTCAAACAGTGCCCAAGCAGTCACCTGGACGCTGGATCAGGAAGCGGTGGTCTACGACATGCAGCGGAAACGCGTGCGAAAACACGGCGAAGAACGGATCTTCACCCATATCCACATCCAAGATCGCTTTCCCTTCGAGTTGACCGTCTACGCAGAACAATTGGCCCATTACGTTTTCAAAAGCTCGGTCACCGGCAAAGCCATGGAGCGAGCCAGTATTGCCCAGCTCGAACGGCTGCTACAGACCGAGTATCCGGGAATCGATCTGGACGACGAGGTGGCCGGCATCGAGCAGCAGGTGGATCGTTTCCAAGTCTACGAAGCCCTCCTGTTGCCCTTGGAAAACGTCAAGCAAAGTCGGCGTTATCATCCGGAGGGAGACGCTCTCTATCACTGTTTACAGGTATTCGACCGAGCCCGTGACGAGTTGCCGTATGACGAAGAGTTTCTCTTGGCCGCATTATTGCACGATGTCGGCAAAGCCATCGATCCGCGCGATCACACGGCCGCAGCTCTGGAAGCGCTGGGCGACTTCATCACCGAGCGGACAGCCTGGTTCATCCAGCACCACATGGCAGCGCAACAGCTGCTGGACGGCCAGCTCGGCGCGCGAGCCCGACGCCGACTGCAACGCAATGAAAGTTACGAAGAGCTGATCACGCTGGCCCGTTGCGACCGTCAAGGCCGTCAGCCCGGAGGGGAAGCCCCCGAGTTGGACGAAGCCCTCGGCTACCTCCGCGACCTGGCACTCACGTTCGGCTGAGCATCCGCAAAGAACTCACCGTCGCACCGCTCGGCGCGCGTCTCTGACCCCGCCGAAACCGCCGACCGAAGGTCTCCCCCCGATATGGGAGACGTTCGGTCGGCGGGGTGGCTCCGTCAGAGACAGGCCGCCGAGGTCTTCCGCATCCCCCACGATTTCAACCGCTACCCTCCCGAGTATCAGGACATGGTGAACCGCTGGCTGGCCGAGACGGCTGAGACTGACAATGGAGACTGACAATGGAGACTGACACAACCGAAACTCACTACACCGCTTCTCGGTTCCCGCTGACCATCCGTGTGACCATCGCGGGAGACCAGGTCCACTGGCTGTACCGGTACGGGGCGAACACCTGGCGCGAACAACTGCCGCTGGAGATCCTGGTCCCCTACCCGACTCGCTGTATTCACGGCAATGGCCGGCCACGCAGGCTGGGGGTGGGCGGCCTGCTGTCGCTGTTGGGAATCGTCTTGCTGATCGTCACTCGCGACCCGTGGTGGCTGGTCGCCGCGGGCTCCGCACTGCTGCTGATCGGCCTGGCGCTGGCGGTCACGGCTTGGCGTCGCCCGACGCTGGAATGGGCGGTCTTCGATTCCATCTTTCCTCAGAAGACGGTTTATTTCTTCTGCGGGCCTGATCGGGAAGCATTCGAACAGTTCGCCGCCGAACTCCAGAACCGCATCCTGGCCGCCCGCTCGCCCTGCGATTGAGCTTGCCACTCATCCCGATTCCAGATGGCAACCGTTGGCCAGCTTATGGCTAGACGGGCAGCTTATGGCTAGACGGGCAGCCTATGTCCGGACAGGGAGAACGCGGGGCAGACACAGGCGTTGGAGTTCATGATTTATCGTGTAGGGTGGTGGGGGGACACGCTCAAGCGTGAACTCCCGCGGGGAGATGTTCATGCTCCGGCGGTTGGGGGATAGGGTGGGGCATTGGGCAGCAGGCGGCAGATTTCGGCGGCCACTTGGTCTTCGCTGCGCTGGTCCGTATCGACTTCGTGGTGGGCGAGGCGGGCGTAGAGGGGCGTGCGGCGTTCGAGCACCTCGACCACTTCGTCGGTGAAGCTTACCCGGCCGGTGAGCGACGGCCGCTGATCGTCTGTCTGGATCCGCTGGACGATCACCTGGGGGGAGGCTTTCAGCCAGAAGACGTGCCCGGCCGCCCGCAAGACCTCGAAATTCGCGGGGCGTTCGACCACGCCGCCGCCGCAATCGATCACCTGGCCGTCACCAGCCGCCGCGTCCCGCACCACCTGCTCTTCCAGGTCTCGGAAGCCGGGCCAGCCGCGCTGCCGGACGATCTCGGGAATCGGCTCCCCCGCCGCTTGGACAATCGCCGCGTCCAGGCTGACCACCGTCCATTTCAAGTGCCGTCCCAGCCGCTGGGCGACGGCGCTCTTGCCTGTTCCACGATACCCGACCAGCACCACGTTCACAGATGTGCCTCCACCACCCGCCGCATCACGTCGCGGGGCGCGGGACGGCCGGTCCATAATTCGAATTGCACGGCAGCTTGCCCCAAGAACATTTCCAAGCCTTCGACGAGGGGGCAGCCCGCCGCCGCCGCCTCACGCAGTAATCGCGTCCGCCGCGGATTGTAGACCGCGTCAAAGACCAGCAGGTCCGGCCGCAGAAGCTCAGCCGGTACCAGGCTGGCATCCTCGTTCGGATGCATCCCGATCGGCGAGCAATGCAGCAGCACGTCCGCGGTACCCAGTTCGTCGCGCAACGTGTCGGGGGTCAAGTGCGCGGTGGTGGTGGCGGCGACCTGGCCCCGCTCTTGCACATCCCGCACCAGCCGCTGGCGTTCCTCCGCTTCGACCCCCAGAATACCGATCCGGGCCGGCGGCGCTTCACAAGCCAGCGTGATGGCGATCGCGCGCGCCGCACCGCCCGAGCCCAGCACCAGCACGTTTTTTCCGGCCGGATCGCAACCGGCCTCCCGCAGGGCGTTCAAAGCCCCACGCCCGTCCGAATTACTGCCCAGCAAGCGGCCCTCTTCGTTGACCACCGTATTGATGCAACCGATCGCTTCCGCGGTCGGATCCACTTCGTCAACCGCACCCATCGCCTCAACTTTATGAGGGATGGTGACCGAGAGACCGCGGTAGCCCAGCACGCGGATCCCGTCCAGGGCTCGGCCGACGCAACCGGGCTGCACGTCGTGAGCCACGTAGACGAAGGGGAGCTGCAGGGCGGTGAAGGCGGCGTTGTGCAACGCGGGGGACAGCGAATGCCCGATCGGGTGGCCGATCACCGCACAGACTCTCGTTTTGGCATCGAGGGGAATCATGGCCCCAGTATCCCGTTGGCGCAGCGGAGGTCAAGGGGCGGTGCGGGCAATTTGCAGGGATTGCCGCTGTAGACGCGGCTGCCAGCCGCGTTAACAAAACAGGAAAGCGGCAAGATGAAACAGGAAAGCGGCAAGATGAAACAGGAAAGCGGCAAGATGCCGCTTCTACGGATAAGCAGGATGCAGGCGGGCCGTCTTCCGCTCGCGACGGTTCCTGTCAGCGTGCGTACCAGGCGCACAGACGTTGCAATTCCCCCAGGCGTGCGAGGTGTGTGATCCGCCGCCGATGCGGGGCGCCTGCCAGCGGTGCGACCCCCTGGCCCCGATCGATGAGCGTCACGGCGCGAAGGACGTCGTCATTGCTGGGCGGCTGTGAACCACAGAAATAGCGCAGGGTCCACATGCCGACGGGAAAGGTCAGGGCGAGGGCGCGGAATCGTTCCACCAGCGTCCAGCCGGCGCGGCCGAACAGCAGGTACTGGTGCGAAGCGGTTTGGGCGGCGTAATAGCGGGTCAAGCTGTCTTGCAGCGGCGGGGGCAGCGGGCCCAGCGCCCGTTGTTCCAAATCGTCGAATCGCGGCTGGGGAAAACCGGGCAGCAAGGCGGGAACGCCGCCCCGACCGAGGGCAAAGCCGATGCTGACCCGCACCATGCGCAGACGCTGGCGCCAGGAAGGCCGCACCTGAAAACGCGGCTCCAGACGCAGGTACTCGGGCAGCACTTGGCGAAACAGCAGCCGCGCCAGCCCCTGGGGAGGCCGACGCGGGCGGAACCAGTCGCCACTTTCCTCGGGAGCGGCCTGGACCAGCAGCTCGACCAGTTCGCCCAGCCGCGAGGAATCCAGCGGTTGCAGCTGGCAGTCTTCCAAGAGGTCGCAGAACTGCAGGCCATGCACCAGGCGGCGAACCAGGGGGAACCGCGAGTCGTTCAGCAGGCGGGTGAAACCGTCGGCGATGAGCAGGGTATCCCCCCAATTACGTCCCAGGCCGCGGAGGATGGCGGGCGGCTCGCCCGCCTTCCCCAACCCCGGGCGGCGGCCGATGGCGGCGCGAACCTGCCGCTCATACTCGCGGATCGAAGGCCCGAGATCGGCCGCCGCCGACGGGCAACTGCGGCGAAGCGTCAAAATCAGCTGCCCTGCAACCGGTACCACTTGTAATGGATACAGCTGGCAGACCAGCGGTTTGGCGGCGAAACCGAATTCCTGATGGACCCGGCACCGACCCTGCTCGGTCAGAAACACACAGCCATGATCGGCACGCCGCGCCAGACGGTAGCGTGGGCTGAGCAAACCGGCACGCTCGATGACCCGCTGATGTGCAAACTCCGGACGGCGTTCCCAATGCTGCTGGTTCAGCCGCTGGAGATCCGCTCGGTCCAGGACGATCTCACTGCCGCGGCAGCATTGGGTACAATGCGAGCATTCCCAGCATTCGTTGATCGGCAGCGTTTCCAGGGGTCGCACGTGGGATGACCGCCTGCCTGTTCGGGCCTGGAGCGCCTACAGGTCGTAGAGGTTTTCGTCGACTTCCAGGGGGCGGGATTTTCGCCGAACCCCTTTGGCACCGGCCGATCTTTCCGCAAACGGCTCATCCTGATCCAACAGATCCCCCAGCTCCTCCTCGATTTGCTCGGGCGATTCGCCCGCCTCCAGACGCCGGACCGCTTCCTCCATCGGTTCCCCGAGTTCCATGCCGGAAGTTTCCGCCAAGCGGCGCATCATCTTGGCCATCTGGCGAGGATCGTCTTCGTCGATCCCCTCGGCATCGCGTGCCAGTTCCTCCATAGCCCGTTCCATCTGGTCATCATCGACCTCCGGCAGCTCGCCGGGCGGGCCGGGCTCGCTAAGATTCCGGGAGATGGCCACCCGTGACATCCACCGCTCCAGCTCCGGCCGCCCACAACGGGGGCAGGCGGGACGCTTGGTCGTGTTCATCGTGCGCGAAAAAAAATTGAACAGGACGTGGCAATCGCCACAATAGAATTCGTAGATTGGCACAGCCGAAACTCCTGACTTCCCCGGGGGCTTCCCATTCCTGCCTGAGTATAGTCCGTAACGCAGGCGGATGCACCGGGGGGCAACCGCCCGCCACGCACAGGAATTGCAGACATGGTCCATTATTCGGTCATCATCCCAGCTTACAATGAGCAACACTGGCTCGTTCGGAGTCTGCCCGTACTCCGCGATGCGATGACGGGTCTGCCCTGGGAGGGGGAGGTGATCGTGGTCGATAACAACTCGACCGATCTAACGGCCCAAGTGGCTCGCGACCACGGGGCCCGCGTGGTCTTCGAGCCGCGGAACCAGATCTCGCGGGCGCGCAATGCCGGGGCGCGCGTGGCCCAAGGCCGTTTCTTGGTCTTTCTGGACGCCGATACGAGCCTGTCGCGCGAACTGCTCCACTCGGCACTCCACAATCTGGAGGAGCGTGACTGCTGTGGCGGTGGGGCCCTGGTCACGTTCGATCCCGTCTTTCCCCGAGGTATTCGCTGGATGCTCACCCTCTGGAACAGCTTGGCCCTGCGGCTCCACCTGGCAGCCGGGTGCTTCATCTACTGCCTGCGCGAGGCCTACGAAGACATCGGCGGTTTCAGCGAACGCGTCTTTGTCTCGGAAGAGATCTGGTTTTCCCGAGCTTTGCGAAAGTGGGGGCGCCCACGCAAGCTGGCCTTCCTGGTCATCGCTCAGCCGCGAATCCGGACTTCGTCGCGGAAAGTCCAAGTCCGGCCGGTGCGGAACCTGCTGGCCTTCTTCTTCGTGCTGGTCTTCCCCCCCGCGATCTATTCCCGCAAATTGTCCGCCCTGTGGTACCAGCGAAAATAGGCAAGGCACCGCACCGGCTCGGGAACCCGTTTCCGTCTGGACAGTTCCCGCTTGACTCGATACCCTAGCGGACCGGTTTGCCGAGGGTTGGCGCCGGATTGTTACCCGATTTTCCCCGGAGGAGTGTGAAATGGAATTCAACCTCTTTACTTGGATACGTGAAGGCGTCAAGCAGTCGGTTCTATTGGGGGTTTCGGATGCCATTGAAATTGTGGGCATGCCGGATAATTCCGAGGAGATCAGCCCCCGTCTGTTGGAGTTCATGCGTGAGGGTTCCTCGGACGCGAACGCGCGCCGCAAGGTCACGGAGACTCGCCGGAAACGGTTGGGAAAGTCTCTGAAGGACCTGGAAGCGGACAAGACCTAGAGGTTCTGTTGGAGTTCAGGCTTTGGTTCATTTTACCGATCGATTGATCGCCGCGATTCGGCGATGTGGCAGTCCGGTTTTAGTCGGTTTGGATCCTCGCAGGGATTCGCTTCCCGAGCCCCTTCGGCCGCGGGATACGGGAGACGTGTGGGCGTGGGCGCAGGCTTACCAGCAGTTTTGCTGTGGTCTGATCGACGTGATCGCCCCTCTGGTCGCGGTGATCAAGCCGCAGATGGCATTTTTTGAGCACTTGGGCCCGGCCGGGATGACCGCCCTGGCCCAGGTGGTCCGTTACGGACGTCAGCACGGTTTGCTGGTGATTCTGGACGGCAAGCGGAACGATATCGGCTCGACCGCCACGGCGTATGCAGAAGCCTATTTGGGGCCGGCGCCGCCCAGTAGTTGGGGAGCGGATGCGTTGACGGTCAGTCCCTACTTGGGTGACGACAGTCTGGAACCGTTTGTGCAGACGGCCCAGGCCCGCGGTGCGGGCATCTTTGTGCTGGTCAAGACGTCCAATCCGGGTGGCAAGCGATTCCAGGATCTGCGGGTCGACGGGGGTCCGTTGTATGCGGAGGTGGGCCGGCTGGTGGAATCGCTGGCGGTTCGCACGGTGGGCCAAGGCGGCTATGGAGCGGTCGGTGCCGTGGTCGGGGCGACTTATCCGGCCCAGCTGGCAGAGCTGCGAACGAGCCTGCCGCATTGCTGGTTTCTGGTGCCCGGTTATGGCGCCCAAGGCGCCGCGGCAGCCGATGTGGCGGGCGCGTTTGATGCCCAGGGCCTGGGAGCGATCGTCAACAGCTCGAGAGCGATCATCTTCGCCCACGATCGGCCCGAGTATCGCCAGACCTACGGCCCGCGGCGATGGCAAGAGGCGGTCGAGGCGGCGACCCGGGCAATGATTGCCGAGCTGCGAGCGGCCACGCCGGCCGGGCAACTGCCCCGGGATTGAACCCCTGCTGCCAGCGCAAATTGCATGCGTATTCATCGTGGCATACGCCTTTCCTGTTGCAAAAACGGCGGCTCCGACAAGCTTCATTCACCGCTTGTCAGGGACTCCTGACATCAAAGTTCCAAAATCCAAGGGAAACTATC
>SLMF01000157.1 GCA_007133715.1 Planctomycetaceae bacterium | reverse complement strand
CTGGACGGGGCCGGCGCGATGGCGGCCGAGTTACGGGCGGCCGGCGTTGTGGTCCAGCCGCTGGAACGCCGTGCCGGGGTGGACCTGCGCTGCGCGTGGCGGCTGGCACGCTTCTGCCGCCGGCAGAACGTCCGCCTGGTCCATGCGCACCAGTATACTCCGTTCCTGTACACGGCGTTGGCGCGCTGGATGGGCTGGCGGGGTCCGATCTTGTTTCACGAGCACGGGCGCGACTGGCCCGATTACCGCCGCTGGAAACGCGTCTGGGCCAATCGTCTGCTGCTGCGGTCCGCCGACCGCATCGTGGCCGTGGGGGCCGGAGTCCGGCAGGCATTGATCGACCACGAGGGCCTGCCGCCGGGGCGGATTCGCGTCATCTACAACGGCGTGGACCCGGCACGTTATGACCCGGCCCGCCCGCAGCGCGCGGCGGTCCGTACCGAATTGGGCATCGGTCCCGAGGAACTGGCCGTGTTTCAGGTAGCACGCCTGGATCGACTGAAAGATCACGCGACGGCCCTCCAGACACTCGATCGCCTGCGCGAGCGGCAGCCGGGGCTGCGGCTGTTCTTGGTGGGCGAGGGGGAGGAACGGGGGAACATCCAGCGGCAGATGACAGTACTCCGTCTGGACGATCGCGTCCGCTTGCTCGGTGCCCGCGGGGATGTCCCCCGCCTCCTGCAGGCGGCCGATCTGTTCCTGCTGACCAGCATTACCGAAGGCATCCCCCTGACGTTGCTGGAGGCCATGGCCAGCAGCCTGGCCTGCGTGGCCACGTGCGTCGGGGGTGTGGCCGAAGTGATCGTCCCGAACGAAACCGGCTTGCTGGCTCCCAGTGGCGATCCGGAAAACATCGCCTGCCAGCTGGACCGGTTGAGCAGCGACCCTGCGCTCCGGCAACAGATGGGTCGGGCCGGACGGCAGCGGATCCAGCAGCGATTCGCGGCCGAGCAGATGCATGCTTCGTACCGGCAGGTGTATGGGGAAATGCTGGGCGAGTCGGCGGATCGCTGAGTCATGCCCGAGCGACTGATTGTGTTCTCTGACGATTGGGGGCGGCATCCGTCCAGTTGCCAGTATCTGGTCCGGCAGTTGTTGGGGCGGTGCGAGGTAACGTGGATCAACACCATCGGGACGCGCCGCCCGCGTTGGAACTGGTCGACCGTCCGGCGGGGGCTGGAAAAGCTGGGCGATTGGCGGGCGGGGGCGGCGGGGGCTCGCGGGGTGCCGGGGCCCGAGTTGCGGAATCCGAAGATGTGGCCCGGCTTTCACCGCCCCTGGTTTCGCCGGTTGAATGCCCATTTGCTGGCACGCTGCTTGCAAGCCAGCTGCCCGTCGCTCGAAGATGCGGTGGTGCTGAGCACGCTGCCGATTGTCGCGGATCTGATCGGGGTCGTGCCGGTGCGGCGGTGGGTCTACTATTGCGTGGATGATCTTTCGGCCTGGCCCGGGCTGGATGGCGAGATGTTGCGGGAGATGGAACAGTTGCTGGTAGAGCGGGCGGATCGGTTGGTTGCGGCCGGCGAGAATCTGGCGTCCCGGCTGCGAGCGAAGGGTCGCGAGCCGACGGTGATCACGCATGGTGTGGACGTATCGCATTGGTCCTGTCCGCCGGCTGTAACGGCGGGTCGCCGACGGACCTGGTCCGAGATACCGCGGCCACGCGTGTTGTTTTGGGGTCTGCTGGACCGCCGTTTGGATGTGGCCTGGTTAGACGCTTTGGGACACGCATTGCCGGAGGGCTCGCTGATCTTGGTCGGTCCGGTTCAGAACCCGGATCCGGCCCTTTCCCGGGTTCCGCGTGTGTATCAACCGGGTCGGTTCACGGTGGAAGAACTGTCATGGGCGGCGGCCCATTCGGATGTGCTGATCATGCCCTATGCCGATCTGCCGGTGACGCGTGCCATGCAGCCGTTGAAATTGAAGGAGTATCTAGCGACCGGAAAACCGGTGGTGGTTCGCCGCCTGCCGGCGGTCGAGGAATGGGTGGACTGTCTGGATGCGGCGGAAACGGCCGAGGCCTTTGTACAGCGGGTGTGGGCACGGCTCCAGAGCGGGATTCCGGCCGAGCAGCGGATAGCCCGGCAGCGTTTAGCCGCCGAGGATTGGGCGAGCAAAGCGGAGGCGATGGCGCGCGTGTTGTTCGATGCGGAGGGGGCGTAGGATGGAAGCGGAAGTGGGAAGCGCGCAGGATGCGGGCAGCGGCCGGGGGCTTTCTGGCGCGGACCGAGACGCCACGGCGCTCGGCAGGGCGTCGCCGTTGGTGCTGCACGTGCGTGTGGTGAGTGAGACGGGCGGCGGGCCGGAGAAGACGATTCTCGATTCGCCGCGGTACCTCCGCCAGTTCGGCTACCGATCGAAGTGCGCCTACATGCACCCTCCCGGCGACGGCAGTCTGGAGCGGCTCGCCGCCCGGGCCCGCTTGGCCGAAGCACCCTTGGTTTCGCTTCCCGACCGGGGGCCTTGGGACTGGCGGGTCGTGGCAGCCCTGGTGCGTCGGTGCCGTGACGAAGATGTGCGAATCTGGCATGGTCACGATTACAAGAGTAATGCGTTGGGCTTGTGGGTCCGGCTTTTTCATCCGTTGCGTCTGGTAACCACCGTGCATGGTTGGGTCCAGCGAACGTGGCGGACTCCTTTGTATTATCGCATTGATCGTTGGAGTCTGCGGCATTACGACGCGGTGGTCTGCGTCTCGGAAGACCTCTACGCCCAGTGCCGTGCGGGAGGGGTTCCGGGTTCGCGTTGCCACCTGATTCCCAACGGAGTGGACGCAGCCGCGTTTCGTCGGATTCGGGATCGCGAGACGGCCCGCGCGGCTTGGAACGGTTCGCCCACCGAGTTCCTGCTGGGGGCCGCTGGCCGCCTGTCGGCCGAGAAAGGTTTCGACGTATTGATTCGCGCGGTGGCGGAACTGGTGCGCCGCGAGGTTCCGGTATCGCTGTGGATTGCCGGGGAGGGCAAAGCGCGGCCGGCGCTGGAACGCTTGATCCGCCAGCTGGAGCTTGGGCAGCGGGTCCGGCTGCTGGGACATCTGAGCGACTTGAAGCCCTTTTATCAGGCCTTGGACGTGTTCGTGCTGAGCAGTATGCGGGAGGGCATGCCGAACGTGGTGTTGGAGGCGATGGCCTTGGAAGTGCCCGTGGTGGCCACCCGTGTGGCCGGTGTGCCCTCGTTGATTTCGCCGGCGGAAAACGGGCTGCTGGTCGACATCGGCTCGGTGGACCAGCTGACGTCGGCGCTCCAGCGGGCTTTTACGGAGCCGGAGAGCCGCGCCGTTTGGGGGCGAGCCGGTCGGCGAACCGTGGAGACATCCTATAGTTTTGCGGGCAGGATGCGGCGGATGGTGGCCGTGTATCAGCAGCTGGGTGTTACCGGCAACGGAACTGGGGAATGAACGAGTCGGCTCCGCATCCGGGCAGGGAAGAGCCGGAGAACGCCGCGTCGGACGTGGTGCGGGTCGGCGTCCCCGAGCGGGGCCGTGTTGTGTTGGGAGTCAAGCGGTTTCTGCAGGGGTGTTTCGGAGTGTTGGCAATTCGCCGACTGCTCGTGTACTGGACGCTTCGCCGCTGTTTCGGCCGCCGCGCCTTCTTGGGGGCCAGCGAGTCGATTGGGCGCGTGCCGGGGCTGCGGGGCGTCTACTTGCGGCAGGCGTTTTACCGCCGCACGCTGGAGCAATGCGGGCAAGATGTGCACATCGGCTGGTCCAGTGTGTTTTCGATGCCGGAAGCCCGTCTGGGCGACCGCGTCTACATCGGCCGCTTCTGCAGTATCGGCTACGCCGACCTGGGTTCTGAAACGATGCTGGCCGACGGAGTGCAGAT
>SLMF01000683.1 GCA_007133715.1 Planctomycetaceae bacterium | reverse complement strand
GTCGACGTCCGACAGCGAGGGGAGGGAACTGACCAACTCACCCGAATGGATCGCTTGGCCTTCGAAGTGCATGACCACGTCATTGTCGCGAGCAGCCCAGGCCACCAGTTGCAGGAGATAGTCCGGATCGTTGCTGGACCACATGGACAAGGCCCGCGCCGACTGGCACGTGGGGTTGTTGCCTTGGCCCACCCCTAACGGCTGGCCCAAAACATTCAAGATGGCGGCGAGCAAGCGGACACGGGGGGCGACGGAAGCGGGATCGTGGCCGCCCAAACGCTGGATGGCAGCCGGACAGATCTGCAAATTGATCTGCCGCCAGAGTGCGGGAGCCAAGGGGGGACTGTACAAAATGCCCCGCTCGAGGATCCCCGCCAAACCGTACACGGCCTGGGCCGTCTCCGGCCACACCGCGTCGTCGATCAAACGATACACTAAGTCCCGATAGCAAGACAAAGCATCCGTACCGGTGCTGCTCAGCCCCAATGCCTCCGGAATCAATTCGTCATGCCGCTCGCGAAGAAATCGCAGGAAGAGGGGATGGTAGGGCGAGACCAAACCCGTATCATGCATCGCGCGACCGAAACCGAGCGCCTCGTTTCGCAGCGTCGGTTGATCCATCGTCGCCAGACGCTCTTGATAAACCTTCAGCCCCGGATCCTCCTGACAGCCGCGTGTGGGACCGTACAGGGCACTGATCAAACGCTCCGCACCCCGAAACTGCGCCCCCCCCTCGATCCCATTGTCCGGTTGCGACAGACACACGGCCACGCTGGTGATCATGTCCTTGACATGCTCCACCTGCACCGGCCGCTGGGCCAGGATCCGCCAGATCTCGTCGACCATCTGCTCCAGAATGTCTCCGAAACCGATTTGGCGGGCAACGAATTCGTAATGCGTTTGAACCAACTCGGCCAGCGGTCCCAACGCCAGCCGCTCGGATTCGGTCAGCTGCCGGAAAATCAACCGCAGATTCAGTGCCAAAATCTGCGTGATCAACCGCGTCGCTTGCTCGGCCGACAGCGACGAATGACTGTGTAACCCGCACGCCACAGACGCCAATCGTAACTCGCTGAGGCATTCCAACAGGATGGCTTCCGCGTTGCCCACACGGATCGTGTTGGCGGCCATCGCCGGTTGCAGCTTGTCCGGCTGAGCCCAGTCGCTGTGGGAGAAGATCCCCGCCTGCTCCAATTGCGCAATGCGGGAATAAACCTCTTCGATGCCCCCCGGTACGAGCATGACACGCCGCGTGATATCCAACACACGAGCCGTTTGGGTGGATTTGGCAAAATCCCGAGCTTCGGCCAAACGAGCCTGGGCACGATCCAGCCGCGCGGTCATCTGTTTCAAACGAGCCTCGGGGCTCTCGGCGGGCATCCCCGTCGATGTGCTCATGAGCATTTACGTCAAACGTAGAAGTCCAGTTCTTCCTGGTGCTTCAGCAGATCCCGCATGCGATGCGGATCCTCTCCGTAGAAATACACCAGTCCCCAATGGGTTCCGAAGGCAGTCCGTTTGGTGACCTTCTGGTCTAAAGGCGGATTCAATTCGTGAAACTCGAAATACGGATCGTTCTCGGTCTCCTCGGGAATCCGCAGTTCGCTGACCACCCGCCTTCGGGGATAGACACCGAAACAGCCGGCGTGCCCCGTGGCATCGACCACCGGCTGCGGGAAAAAGGCCTCGATCTCCTCTTCCGTGGCCTTGGGATCAAAGGCCAACACCAACCCTTGGTAGGCATTGAATCCGTAAGATCGTTCCAGCAACTCGAAGACATTGAATCCGGGCGGCCGATACGCCACCTCGCCAAAGTACATCACGCCGTCATTGGTCACAAAGTACTCGGGATGCACGAAGCCGAATTCGATGTCGAAGGTCTTGATCAGCTTCTCAATCTCCCGCGTGATCTGCGGCCGATAACTCTCCAGCTCCGGAGTGGCCGGGACGAAGACCGAATAGCCGAGCGTCACGTACTCGGAGATATTCAGAAAGCGGATTTTTCCCCGATGAATCCAAGCCTCGACCGCAAATTCCCAGCCGTCCAGATGGCTTTCCAACAAAGCCGGAAACTCGTCGTCCGGAATGTTGTCCACATCGTCCGGCGTGCGGATCACGCGATGCCCGAGACAACCGGCTTTGTCAAAGGCCTTCATGTGAATCGGATCGTTCGGGTCCCCGTGCAACTTGAGCAAGGTTTGGTTCACGCGTTTCAAGAAGCGGACCACATCCGCCTTGTCATGCGCCTCTTCAAAAATCCCGACCCGGATACCCCCCAATTGTGCCCGCCGCTTCATCAGCGCCTTGTCGCGAAACAGCATCGCTTGACCAAACAAGCGGGGCTGGTCCCGCAGCACCGAATTGATGGCCCCCGCCCACTCGACCGTCTCTTCGAACAGGGGGATCGCCACGTCGACTCCCTCGTCCTGCAACATCTGGGCAATTTCATACGAGCGGTCGTTCAAACGCTCGAAATCCCAAGCGATAAAGGGAATATCGTGCTCCTTGGCGTATTCCTCGGCCCATTTGGGAGCCACCACCACATACCGGCGATCGAACCGATCCACCGCATCGATGGCTCCCAGACTCCAGCCCAGCAGAGCGACATACCCTTTTTCCGGATTCTTCTGATTCATGGTGCACCTCGTGTGCTCGGGGCTCCGAATTCAAGCTTTCTTCCGCAATTTCCAGATCGACGGTCGGCAACGTAGCCCATTCTAGCCCGCAAAGTTTTTCAGGACAACGGAGGGTACCGGTAGCCGTCGGCTTGACGCCGTTTTTGTTTTGCGTCAGCTTTGAATTTTGCACGATCGCTGTTGGAGGAGCCGAGAGAAAGAAAGGCACAGCCAAAGCGGCGTCAAGCCACCGCACTCCAACGAAAGGGGACCGGCCTGTGGGGAACAAAAATCGTCGCGTTCCAGCAGCACAAAACGGGGCGAAAACGGTACCGATTGAACACGCCAGAACTGTCCCCTTCGGCCGCTCACAAATGAAGGCATTACCTCTTGGAGCGGACCATTGACTCCTTATGCGAGTGGTTTTTTTCGTCCGGCTGCTGCGGGTGACAGTTTGCTAGTGCCGCAGATCAGAATTGACGTTACATAACTCGATTCTCTTGGATGCCCCCCGGCTTGCCCCGGGGGAACGCATTAGCAAGGAGCGTAACGACCCCCCGGGCGAGCCGGGGGCATTGGGTTGAATGCCCAGCCTACGGGGGAGACGCAGCAAGCAACTTTCGGCCTTAGTCGCCTATCAATTGTGATTTGCGGCACTAGCGGGGCTAGCACGGCTAGCAAAGAATGCCCAATCCCGTTTTTCCGGTTGTTCTGGTTCGGCTGCTCCTGCGCTTTGTGCCGATAGGTACCCCAGGCCGTTGCCATTCCTGCGGCCGACGTCTTCCCGCTACAAGGGCCGGTCTGCATCGCGACCCAAGGGTCCCAGGCCAGCCCACCCACCTTCGCTTCATTCCGGAAAGGTTGATCACCATGGCGTGTTGGGATGCACTTCTACGGTGTACACTCGCCGGTTTTTTCGGATTCGCCTTGGTCGGTTGCCGGGGCGGCCGTTCCTACGTTCCGCTCTGCGATCCGGATTATGCGGCGATCGAGTCCGCACTGGCCTCGCCCGCCCCGCTCGCGTCGCCGTCCACCTCGCACGCGGGGAGCCCTCCTGAATTGCAAGGGCCCCAGCCGGTCGAGGTTTATGTTCAATACGCGCTGGGGGCGAATCCGGAGATCTTTGCCGCGCGCCAGCGAGTGGAGGCCCAACGGATGCGGGTTCCTCAGGCGGCCAGTCTCCAGGATCCCATGCTGGAAGTGAATCCGTTCCTCGATC
>SLMF01000105.1 GCA_007133715.1 Planctomycetaceae bacterium | reverse complement strand
CACGTCTTCGGCTTCGGCCGCAACCAGTACCATAACCCGGGGGCTCACGTCGGGATCGATGCCGGAGGCGTCTGGGGACCGATCGGCGAAGGACTCGGACGCTGGACCTACTACCGCTTGTTCGGCCAGACGCTCCCGGCCAGTACGGCCGAGCAATTGCGTCGGGAGGCGGCGGAGCCCGAGCAAGAATCGAGCTGGAATCGGCAGATCCCGCTGCTGTGCCAGGCGATGGTCCTGGCGGATCAGAAACTGCTGGTCGCCGGGCCCCCCGCGCCCGTGGACCGGATCCCCCGCTCGACGGCCGAGGTGGATCCGATCGTCGAGGCGCTCGAGTCGGACCGCGGCGGGCAACTGCTGGTGATCGATATCCGCGACGGTAGCACGCTGGCCGAGCGGCAGTTGGCCAGTTCGCCCGTCTTTGACGGGATGGCCGCAGCCCAGGGGCGGGTCTACCTGGCCACCCGTGACGGCCAGGTCGTCTGCTGGGGGCCGCAACCCTGAACCGCATGCTTGACAACCTCAATCGGCGGGACCAAGATGGCAAGCATGCGTATCGGGCCTCGCCCCGGTTTTTTTCAGAATAAACCCCAGAGGAAGGGTGCTGTGATGATGAAGCGGGTGGGCTGTTTGGCGGTATGTCTGTGGTTGACCCTGGGCCAAGCCGCAGTGGCGGACGAGGTGGTGGTCCCTGCCGGGCATGGTGTGTTGGAGGATATCCCCATCACCCAGTTGGCGATTGGTGACGAAGCCCCGGATTTCGAGTTGTTCGGGGTCGATTATCGCTACCACTCGCCGGGCAGGTACGAGGATGCCAAAGCGTTGGTGATTCTGTTCATTTGCAACCACTGCCGCGTGTCCTTGGATTACGAAGACACGCTGATCGAATTGGCCAACAAGTACCAGGCGGAGGGTGCTCAGTTCGTGGCCATCAATCCGAATCCGGCGTACAAGGTTGCGGCGGACGGTTTTCCGCAGATGATTGCCCGGGCTACGGAGAAGGGTTTTCCCTTCCCCTATCTGTACGATGAGACCCAGAACACGGCGCGGGCATACGGCCCGGAGCGGACCCCGCACGTGTTCGTCTTCGGCCCCGATCGCAAGCTGGTCTACAAGGGTTCGATCGACAATCACCACGAGGCGCCGTTCTATCTGTCGGATGCGTTGCAGGCGGTGCTGGCGGGTGAGGAGGTCGCGATCTCGGTGGCTCGCGACGGGATGGGCGAGTACAAGGTGTTCGGCTGCACGGTCAAGTACTTGACGGAAGCCGAGCGGGCGGAGATGGGGTTGAACTGAGCGGCTTTTCGATCGTCGTCGCGTCCTCACGGCTGCGGCCGTGCGTTGCGAAAACTTGCCTTGCCCTCGCGATCGTGATAGGTTGCGGTCTGTTCGAGAGTCCCGGCCGGGCTGCGGGAGCGGTTGGGCCGGTGGTCTCGCCGGCGGGGTGGGTGCCCGTTGGGGGCTGCAACTGTTCGCTATTGTTCGATTGCAAGGAGAACCTGGAATGATCGGATACCGCTTTTGCGCTTGGATGCTCGCGATGTATTTGCTGGCCGCTCCCCTGTGGGCCGGCGATTGGCCTCAGTTTCGACACGATGCGAGTCGCACGGCGGCGACGCCGCATGCTCTGCCAGCGGAACTCGAACTGCGTTGGACGCGGACGATGCCCGCACCGCGGCCCGCGTTCCCCCAGGAATATCGGCTGGCTTACGACACGTCCTACGAACCGGTCGTGCTGGGCAAGACGATCTTTGTGCCCTCGATGGTGACCGACAGCGTCACGGCCTTGGACACGGACACGGGGCAGGTGCGGTGGCGATACATCACGGGCGGCCCGGTCCGTTTCGCGCCCGTGGCTTGGGAAGATCAGTTGTTTGTTGTTTCCGACGACGGATATCTCTACTGTCTGGATGCCGCCGAGGGAAGTTTGCGTTGGCGGTTCCGGGGGTTGCCTGAGGCTCAGCCGTATCGGCGGGTGCTGGGCGATGGGCGGATGATATCGCTGTTTGCCGCTCGAGGCGGTCCGGTGCTGGCCGACGGCATCGTCTATTTCGCCGCCGGGCTCTGGCCGACGGAGGGCGTGTTTGTCCACGCCTTGGATGCCCGCACGGGCGAGGTGGTCTGGTCGAATACCGATTCCGATCATATTCCCCGCAGCAACTGGGACCACGGTGTGGGTTTCCATTCGGGTTTGACCCCGCAGGGCTATCTGGCGATTGTGCAGGATCAATTGGTCGTGCCGTGCGGTGCGCAGCTGCCGGCTTTCCTCGATTTACAGACGGGAGCGCTGCATACCTACACGATGGGCTGGGGCGGGCGGAACGGGCTGCCCAAAGGCTGCTGGTTCGTGGCCGGCATCGATCATTACCTCAGTCACGGCGGCGATTTGTTCGACATCAGCCGCCCGAACGAAGAACGGTTCCCCGATACGGCGCCGGACGACCAGGATTACAAACATCTGTTGTATCCAGGGGCCTACACGCGTTTGGACATCGAGCGGGCCAACCAGCGGGAACTGGACACGTTCCGCAAGCCCGTGTTCACGCCCGGCGTGATGTACGAGAGCGACCGGGGGATTCTGGCCCGCGATCTGACCGAAGTCGATTTGGTACGCCGTACGGCCGCGAACATCCCGGGGCATCGAGAAAACGACACCTACCCGGACATGTGGGGCGGTGAGTTCAACGAGCTATGGCAATTCGATTCCGATTTGGAGCTGCACATCCGCGCGGGCACGCGTTTGTATTTGGGCGGTCCCGGCGTGGTCGAAGCTTTGGAAACGGCGGGCGAAACCCCGCAGGTGGTGTGGCGGGCGGAATTCGACGGCACGCCCAACCGGATGCTGGCCGCGGACGATAAACTGTTCCTCGTCACGGCCGAAGGAACTTTGTTGGCCTTTGGCGCTGCGACCGACGCGGACGTGATTCGTCATCCGTGTCAGGCGGTGGTGGGAATGGAGGACGCCGCGGCGACGGCAGCGGCCACCGCGATTCTAGCAGCTACGGACGTACGGGACGGTTACGCGTTGGTCTTGGGTATCGATGGCGGCCAGCTGATCGAAGCCTTGGCCCGCCAATCCGAGCTGCAGATCATCGCGGTCGACGAGGCTCCGGAGCGGGTTGCCGCGTTGCGCGAGCGTTTGTACGACCAGGGCCTGTATGGGCAGCGGGTCACCGTGTTGGCGGGCGACCCGCTCAGTTACCCATTACCGCCGTATTTCGCCAGCCTGGTGGTGACGGAAACGCCGGAAGCTTTGGAGTTGGCGGACGAGCGGGCTTTGGCGGAAGCCGTCTATCACACGTTGCGACCTTATGGCGGGGTAGCGGTGGCCTGGGGTCCGCTGGCCGATCGGGCGCGGATCGAGCAGTTGGTAGCGAACGAGGCGTTCCCGGGCGCGGCGATCCGTCAAGCTGGCGAATTCGTGTTGCTGGCACGTCAGGGCAGTTTGCCCGGCGCGGGCGATTGGTCGCACTCGCAGGCGGATGCGGCCAATTCGGGCGCGGCCCAGGACGACTTCATCCGCTCGCCCATGTCCTTGCTCTGGTTCGACGCTTCCCAACGCTGGCACAAGTTTCCGGGGCAAGCGGAGGTGCGTTTTGCCGGGGGCCGGATGATCTTGTTGGACGAAGCCGCGTTGCAGGCCTTGGACGTTTACACGGGCCGGGAATTGTGGGAGTTGGATGTCACGGTGGATCTCGAGCCGTTGGACGACCCGGCCGCTCGCGACGCGGTGCGTCGAACGCGGCATCTGCAATGGGGCCCCTCGCCCACCCTGCCGCCGACAACCGAGTTGGTCGCGGTCGAAGATGCCCTTTATCTGAGCCAGGACACGCTCTGCCGCGTGCTCGATCCGGCGACCGGCCAGGTGGTGCGTCAAATCGAGTTGCCGGAAGGACTGGAAACGCCCTGGTCCCGCCTCCGCGTGCAGGGCGATTACCTGCTGGGCACCAGCGGCCCGCACCTGCTGTGCTTCGATCGCCATACGGGCCAGTTGCAATGGCGGCTGGAAGCGGACCGTACGGCACTGAGCCTGGCGGTCAGCGGCGAGCGGGTCTTTTTGGCCGAACTGGCCCATGTGCGGCGGGGCGAAGACGAAGCGACTGACGGCAGCACCCGTGCCTTGCAATTGGAGACCGGGGAACTGCTCTGGCAGCGGCCCGGAGGCACGGCCTTGCGCTACCATCAAGAGCTGGATCTGCTGGTTACCGCGATCGGGTTCTACAATGCGAACGACGGACAACCGATCAATGTGACCGGCGAGCGGCGTTTTATCGTGCAGGGCGGGGGATTGCCCGAAGCGGGACGCACCGGTTATCTGGCTGGCGAAGGGATCGTGACGGGTTCGGATGACACGTTGGAAGTCTACGCGGTGCCAGCGGGCGAAGCGGTCGGGGATTCGTTGAAGTGGTTCCGTCGCGGTTGCACGGGCACGCGAGCCAGTCGGCATCTGGTGACCACGCGTTACCGCAGCAATTCGGCTTGGATCGATCTGGCCAGCCGCGAGATCACGCCGATGTTGGGGATCCGGCCTGGTTGCCGGAACAACAACAACCTGTACCCGGCCAACGGGGTCTTGAACATGCCGAATCTCACGGCCGGTTGCACCTGTAATTTCTTCCCCACGTCGATGGCGGCGGCTCGAGCCGACGCGATCCGCTGGCAGTCTGCCGAGTGAATTCGGGAGCCGAGCGAGGGAGCCTGAGACGGCGGGGTGGCGGGACAGCCACCCTGCCGCCGGGCATGTTCGGGTCAAGCGTCAAGGCGGGTCTGCGGCCGGGGACGGTTCCTCGTTTGTTTCCGGACCGATCTTCAGGTAGACCGAGTGGCGTTGGCTGCCGAACTCGAAGAACGGTTTGAGTTTCAGGCCGTCGAGTTCGAAGTGCAGCGAGCCGGGCTGGCCTTGGATTGCGGCCCGGATCTCCTGTTCGGTCCGGGCGATCCGCCGCCAATCGGGCAGCGGACCGGTTTCTTCGACGGCCAGCAGGACGGGCCCGTAGAACAGGCTGGCCAGGTCCGGGCGGTCCATCACGCGGTTCCAGTGGAATGGGAACGGCAGCTGCAGTTCGACCGTATCGCCGTCGCTCCAGTTCCGTGCAAGCGCCAGATACTGACCCGGAGCGGCTGTGACCGGTTGCGGTTCGCCGTTGATCGTCAGCTGCACATCGGCGGTCGCCCAGCCGGGGATCCGCAGGTGCAGGGTGAATTCGCCCGCGCCGGCGATGCTCAACCGGCTGCTCTGGCCGTAGGGATAGCACGTCTGCTGCCGGACCACGATCTGGCGTTCGCGCCAGTCGAGTGTCGAGGGGATATAGAGGTTGACGTACAGGGCCGTGTCTTGGCGGCAGCGGAAGTAGATCGAATCCTGCAGTTTGGTATGGCTGTCCAGGGCCGTGCCATTGCAGCAGGTAAAGCCCGTCATGCGGGCGTTGCCGAAATGCTTGCGGGCGCCCGGATTCAGCGGCACGTGATAGGTATTCCCCGCATCGTCCGGGGCGACGGAAGCCAGGATGTGGTTGTAGAGCGCCCGTTCATAGTAGTCCATGTAACGCCCGTGGGGGTGGAACAGGAACAGTTCGCGGGTCAGTTTCAGCAGGTTATAGGTTGCGCAGGTTTCGTTCTGTCCTCCTTCGGAAAAGCCTTGGGAGAACAGCCGATCGGGTTCGGCCGTATAGCATTCGGCATTGTTCGGGCGGCGCGCTCCGGCCACCCCGCCGATGCTGTAGGTATAGCCGTGGTAGGAGAGGTTCCAGAAATTTTCGGCGATGCGAAAGTAATCGGGTTCTCCGGTTTGGGCGTAGAACCGCAGGGCGCCGAGGATTTGGGGGACATGCTGGTTGGCATGGCGACCGCGGATCGTATCGACATTCCGGGCCAGACCGTGCGGATGGGGGTCGGTACCGAAGAAGAAGGCCCTGTTATCGAAGCGTTTCGCGGCATGGCGGAAGCGTTCGTCGCCGGTCAGGGCATACAGCCGGGTCATGACGGCGTTCATCCCGCCGTATTCTCCGGCGATGTAGCGGTTCCACATTTCGAAGCGTGTGGCCTCGGGCAGGTCTTCCAGCCGCAGGGCGACCCAGCGCCCCATGCCGCGGGCGGTTTCCAAAGCCGGCTCCTGCCCGGCCAGTTCGTAGCAGTCGAGCAGTCCTTTGAGGATCTTGTCCAAGGTGTAGTAGGGAGCCCAGATCTGATTGTCATTGCCGCCGTAGGTGGCACCTTGTTCCAGCATGAGGAACTGGTCGGGCGGGTAGGCGCTGAGAAAGCCTTCGCCCCAGTTCCAGTAATCGGTGCGGATGCCTTCGGGTGAGAGGTTGGAATCGTAGTCTTGGCGATCGGGTCCGGGGGGAACGGCCCGCGGATCGGCCACGAAGGGCCCGCCGTCTTCTGCGGGCCGTCCGGATTTGCGGGCCAGTTGGTGGAGTGTGGCGACAGAGTAAGCGATCTTTTCTCGCAGGGGCTCTCGGGCCGCCGGGTCTTCTGCCGCACCCGCGTAGGCTTGGGCCAGGGCGGTCAGGTAGTGACCCGTGGCATGGCCGCGGAGCTTGGTGGTTTGGCTATCCCAAACTCCCAGCGGTTGGGCCCCTTCGGGTTGCGGCTGGCCGAACGCATCCCGAAACATGTACAGGAACTGGTCGGGCGCGGTACCCAGCAGCCCTTGGACAAACTTGTCGCGGTTCCGCTGGAACGGCGTTCTACGACCCCGTTCGTCGCGTTCCAGCAGCACGCGGTCCAAGGCGAACGGCTCGAGCCGCTGTTGGGGTGCGGCGTCGGCGTGGGGCCGTGCCGCGACGACTTGGCCATACCCCTCACCCAGCTCCCGGCCGTCGACGGTTCGCGGCGGGGCCAGACGCGAATCGGGCGCACGCACGGTCACCCGGGCCCGCGGCCGCAAGGCGGTGCCCGGTACCCTCCCCCGCACTTCATAAACGCCCCGCCGCCCTACCACGCGATTATCGGTCGGAGCCGGCCAAAGCACACGCACCGCCACAGGCTGCTCCCGCTCCCGGTACCGACCGGGCAGGTACGAAGGCAAGTGCGGCAGATGCTCCTGCCACGTCTCGACCGCCACATCCGGAACCTCGATCAGCTCGGCCGCTCGCAGTGACGGCTCGGCCGGCACCCGTTCGGCGGGCCGACCGACCCGTTCCAAATCGACTGCTTCACCGGCAGCCGCCGCGGCGTGCCGGGCGTAGATCGCCGCCAACTCGCCGGCCGCCAAACCGATATTGTAAAGTCGCACGTCGTGCAGGGCGAACTCCGGGCCGTCCACGCCGGGAGCACCCCCCAAATACAATTCGAACTCGGTGGCGCTTGCCGAAGCCGTATCGAACCAGCCGTCGAGCACCCCGCCCTCCGTCCGCGCAGAAGCCACGCCACGCCCGTTCCAATACAGCCCGATCTGTTCCTGGGCAGGATCCAAAACCACCGCCAAATGCACCCAGTCTTCACGGGGCACAGCTTCCACGCCCGCCGCCAAGCGGAATTCCTGCTCGCCCGCGATCAGCACGAGAGCATACTCCGCCGCGGCACCGCCCCAGCGGGCGGTCAGACGGTGGCTGTCGCCCATCCGGAAATCGAACAACGTGACGGCCGGGTCATCCGAAGGCACGTACCACCAGCCGGTCACCGCCAGCGAATCGGCGGCCGCCAGCGCCTGCCCCGGTATGCGCAGTACGCCACGCGCATCCCCCGCGGGCAGATGCAATACCGTGCCAAACACCGGGTCCTCGCGGAACAAATCGTCTGGCGGAACATCCGAACTGTCCCAAACCAAGTCCCACGCATTGCGGGAAGCATCCCGCAGGTCGCTCTGCAACAGGTAGCGGGCAATCAGGGCCGTTTCGCCGATGCCATCCAGCATTTGATCGCCACCGTCCTGGCCAGGTCCGCCGCCTGACACTGAATCCACCAGATGCTCCCCGTCGCCCGCGTCACCGTCCGAAACTTGCCCCGCGAGCACCACGCCCGCCAAGACAACCAGCATGAGTACCGGACACAGTCTGTTCGTATTGCACAACCTGAAACCCATGTTTCGTTCCTCTCCGGTAAACTCTCGTTCTTTGAAGGATTCAATTCGCTTGCGGTTCCGGCCGCTGCAACACACCGTCGCGAACGTATAGACCCAATGAGGGATTGTCGCTGCTCCACGTAACGCTCGGGAAAGGGATCGCCAGGAGCACGAAAAGTGCTGAAAATGCCAGGAAACGTGGCCAGGTTTTCAAAACAGCCTCCCAGGTGTGCCGCGAAGCGACGAACGTTCTTAACCGACGGAACCCATCTTACCCGACGGCTGCCCCTGTTTCACCCAGGGGTGGCTCCGCGTGTCATCGGCAGTCGCCGGCCGGGGCGGATTCCGACCGAGTTGTGGCTGCTGGCTGCCGAGGCGGCCGCCGAACCTGGGGGTCGAATCGACTGCCCGAACTGCCGCCGGTGCCGCGGGGCACGCCCGGAGAATGCCGGGTCGAGGTCGAAGAACCCTCGGGACGCAAACTCCACATCTCGCTGAACGGCTCGGCGGTGGGCCAGTTGGCAACCGTGCTCCCGCTGCTGTGCGACAAGGAGGTGGCTTCTGTGCCCCCATCCTGTTGTGACCGCAGCCACCGTCATCTGCCCGTGGTAGTCGCCCGCCCGCTTCTTGGTTTGAAAGTTGCGTGCCAAACGCGCCGAATTTTATCAAACCCCGAAGGCCTGGATGTCCGCGTCATGTCGACGGCAACCGAACGCGTTCCCGCTGGCGGACTGTTGACAGAAACCATGTGACGGATGGACGCGTGACGCACACTAGGGGAAGCAGAAACTTTGGAATAGACCGGCACCGGACACGCTACACCCGGATCAACTCGATGCCGTCACCGGTTCCCAGATCGCGCGTGTACAGCTTCTGCTCGGGATGGTTCCAGTGCTCGTGGACCCCCAAACTGGGCAATCTACGGCCCTCACCTGCCGGATCGTATCGGACCCCCGACGGCGGGTCGTGGGCCAGGGCGGCTTCGTGTAGGTAATTGTCGACCGGCCCCTCCATGTGCCGCAGATTCGGCTCGGCGGCAAAAAAGTCAACCGAAACCGACTCGATCGCCACCGGATCCTGCGATGCGAACAAGCTGGCCGTCCAATCGCCGCCGAACGGGGCCGAATACCATTTCTCCGGCAAACGGGACTGGTGCGAGGTGGCATACAGGCCGTCCAGAAGATAAAGGATCGTTTTGCCCCACAGTTCCGGATGCCCCATCAAATCCACCAGCGCGTTGTACGTCCCCAACGGCCGCCGCGGCGTGGTGATCGAGGTGTGCAGGTGGGCCGGATTCCAGCCGCGATGGGGATCGTTCGGGCCGGTTTGCCGGAAGACCGAACCGTAGTGGTTCTTGGCACACAAGGTGACGCCCGCCAAGCTGTGACCCTTGAAGACCGCGGCGTTGATCTGGTACACCGCACCGGTCAGGCACTGGGGCAGGTACGTCGGGTCCAAGTTGGTGTGGTCGGGATCGGCAAAACGGATCCGCGTCTGCATATCCGGCAGCGTGCGGAAACGGCCTTCGCCCCCGTCCCGGTCCTCGAAACGAATCCCCGGAAACTCGGCCTGGCAGCGGTCGAAGATCGAATCGGGGACGAAGCGGGAAGCGTCGACGGCGACCAGATCCTCCTCGCGCACTCCGGCTTCCTCCACCAATTGGCGGAACAGAGCCTGAGTCAGCTGGGGCGTGTTGTAAAAGCCCTGGGTCGGACTCACCCGCCGGGCGCAGCAGTTCAAGTTCAACTTGACCACCACCTTCTCACCCGGCTGGTAGCCAGCGTCCCCCCGACCCCGCTGCCGGTTGTTGTACTGGAACAAACGTTTCCAGGCCTCCGCATCCGTCGAGGCGCCGGTCACTTGCCGCAGAGTTTCCCGCAGCAAGGCTTCGGCGCGATCCGCATCGACGAACCGATCCTCATACCAGCCACCTTGTTGGGGATCGCCGTCCCAGGTGGTGATGCCCGGATCGTGGCCCCACACCACGCGGCCGGGATGAATCCCGATGGCGGCCCCCCTCGGTTGGTTGGCCGGTTCCGTCGGCGACCAGGACCCGGATCCTGCCGGAGACGGGGCCCCCTGGGCCTTGCTCCCTACCGAAACCGCGCCGGCCCAAGACAGACCCGGGCAAGCCCCGGCGGCCACGGTTCTCCGAAGAAACTCGCGTCGATACATGATAGCTCTCCTCGTCGGTATCATCTTGGGATTCACGCGATGGACGAGCCTCGCGAAATGAGAAAGAATTGCGATGCAATGAAGGGGGCGGCGGGAATTGCGATCCGACCTGATAGGTACTTGACAGCCGCTTCCGCCGGTCGCAGACTGGCAGAAGAGGCGGAGAGGTTCCTGGCGGTCACACCGCCGGGGAATTCTCGCAGCCCCTGATCCCAATCGAGTTCGATTCGCGACAGCCCCCTCTTTTTCAGGGCCTGTGATCTGTGTATACAAACGCGACCCAACGTGGTTCCGTTTCGCGGCGAGAACGCCCACCGTGCATGTGCTCGGCGAACGGCCTTTCGACCGCAACCTCCCGAATCCGCGCAGTCGCAGCACGGTGTTGTCATATCTTCCGATCCGAAGCGACGGACGTTCTTAACCGACGGTACCCATCTTACCCGACCGCAGCCCCTGTTTCACCTAGGGGCGGTTCCGCGTGTTGCCGGCGAGTCCTCGGACGTGAAAACGACGGCAATTGCGAGTGCCTTGCACGAGGCCCGTAGCGAATATGAGCGGAATGCAGTGAATTGGTTCTGATCGAAACCTTACTCAGAAAAGGCTTGAACATGTTGGATGGCGGACGGTTGCGACATCGCGTGTCACGCTTGTGCGTTCTGATGGCGTTGTTTTGGGTTGTGGGGGGAGGATGCCAGCCAAGTGGTTATCCGTCGGCGGCGCTGGAGGGCTCGGTGACGGTGGATGGCACGGCAATTGACCAGGGCACAATCAGTTTCACTCCGCTGGATAGCGGTGCGGGGACCAGCGTGATCGCCGAGATCCGCGGAGGACGTTACCGTGCCGAGCAGGTGCCGTTGGGAAACGTGTTGGTCGGATTCCAAGCGATGCGGGAGACCGGCGAGACGTTCATGGAATTCGGGGTCGAGGTGCCGCAGACCGAGAGCCTGATCCCGGACAAATATGCGACGGGGATCGAGATCCGGGTGGAATCGGAGGGTGGCGAACAGGACTTCGAGCTGGTCTCGGGTTGAGAAATCATGGGCAGATCATTTTGGGGAGTTGGGGCTATGTTTCCTGGAAATCGAAAAGGCTTCACGTTGGTGGAGCTGCTGGTGGTGATTGCCATTATCGGGATCCTGGTCGCGCTGTTGTTGCCGGCGATTCAGGCGGCGCGCGAGGCAGCGCGGCGGTCGCAGTGTGCCAACAATCTGAGGCAACTGGGGCTGGGGCTGCAAAATTATCATGACAGTTATGGCGTATTTCCTTTGGGGGTCCTGCAAGATAATTTGGGGGCCGAGTTCGGGTACCCGCGGTTGACTTGGGCGATCCATATGTACCCGTTCATCGAGCAGCAGGCGATCTATGACGATTTCAGTTTCGACGCGAGTATGTCGGCTCATGGCACGATGTGGCTGGGGACCAATTCGAACCACGCGGATGCCCCGGCGCGGAAGGTGATCCCGACGATGCTGTGTCCTAGCGACAGTCGCGGTTCCCGAGTGTACGCTCATCCGGGGATCCGTCCGAACATCAATTCGCGGGGCAATTATGCCGTCTTTTTCGGTAATTTGACGAAAGGGGACACGCGGACGCTTTCGGCCAACCATCTGGCGGCTGTATTTGGTTATCGCCGTGTCACCATGGCCGACATTCTGGATGGCACCAGCAACACGATGGCATTCGGCGAGATGCTGCGTGGGGGTCCTAACGAAGAGGAGTCGATGCGAGGTTCGTATTGGTACGATTTCCCGGGAGCTGCTTGGATTTTTACCCGGGAGACGCCCAATACGCGGGTACCGGATGCGATTCGGAGCAGCAGCTGTCCTGCCTCGGCGAATCAACCCCACTTGAATTTACCCTGCGTGGGGGTGAATGGTTACAATGAATGGGCCGCCTCGCGGAGCCGGCATCCGGGCGGTGTCCAAGTGGCTTACTGCGACGGTTCGGTCGCCTTCGTCGCCGATACGATCGGGCTGAACATCTGGCGAGCGATCGGTTCGATTGATGGCGGCGAGACATTGACGGCGCCGTAAGAGGTCAAGTAAAACCGTTCAGGTCGGTAGAGGAACAACTGGGAAAGGAACGATGATGAGCGAGCATGAGCACAAGTTCGGATGTGGCTGCGACTGCGGTTGCGACCGGCGGGATTTTCTGGCGGCGATGAGTGCCAGCGTGGGCGGCTTGCTGTTCACTCCGGTCGCGCGGGGCGAGCAGACGGAGGGTTCGGAGTCACGGGAAAAACAGGGGGCTGCGGTGCTGGCGGTGGTGGTCGGTTCGGCCGGTGCGGACGTGGGGCCGTATCTCACGACGTTGCGAGAAACCGCCTCGCAGCTGGGGATCACCTTGCAGCTGGAGGAACCGCCGGTCACTTGCAGCGAGCAGGCCGAGCGTTTAGCAGCCCGGCTTGGCGAGGCCCGTCCGGATGGCTTGGTCGTGGTGGTGCGGGACCGGGCCGTTCTGCCCGCTGCCGATGTGATTCTGGCAGCGGCGGAGGAGTTGCGAACGCCGATCGTGCCCGTGGTCTTATGCCTGGCCGATCCGGAGATCGACGCGGAAGCTTACCGCCGTCCGGGTTTGTATACGCTGTGCGCGGGGGAGGAGCCGACGGGTGTCGCCGAGGGCCTGCGGATGATCCATGCGGGCAAGCAGTTGCGTCAATGCACGATTCTGGGATTCGACAACCGCGAGCCGAGCGAAACGACGGTGCCGTTTTTTGGGGTCCGGTTCCGGCTGATTCCTTTCGAGCGATATGCTCAGGATTTTGCGGCCGTGCGGATTGACGATACGGCGCGGCGGGTCATCGCGCGGTTCGCGGCCGGCGCGACGGAGCGGCAGGGGATTACGGACGAGTCGCTGGAGAACGCGGCCCGGGCACATTTGGCATTGAAGAAGATCGTGGCGGAGGAGCACGCGGACGGGCTGACCATGAACTGCCTGCGCCGCGGCTGGCTGAAGCCCTGCATGAGCTTTGCCGAGCTGAACAGCGAATTGACGCCGGCGGCTTGCGAAATGGATGTGCCCGCCCTGTGTACGATGCTGCTGGGCCGGTTCCTGTTCAACCGTCCCGGCTTCATGCATAACATGGCGGTCGAGACCGAGCGGAATCACTATTACGCCTCGCATTGCACCTGCTCGACGAAACTGTACGGTCCGGAGGGCGAAGAGCTGCCTTATCTGCTGCGGCGGTTTGCTCACACGAACGAGGGCAGCTGTGCGATCCAGGTGTTCTGGAAGGAAGACGATCCGGTGACTTTGGTCCGCGTCTATCCGGGCGGTCCGGCACGGATGGACGTGTATGCCGGCCGGGTGTACGCTTCGCATCCCATGCCGCCCGTGGGCGGCTGTACAACGAACGTCGAGGTGGATTTGCTTGACCGGGCGGATGCGATGATGGCGGTGGGCCATCACAACGTGCTGTTCGCCGGCGACTTTGCCCGCCAGTTCCGCCGCTTTGCCCAGCTTTTCCGCATCGAACTGCTGGATACGGGCTACACAGGGCCCTGGCCGCTGTGAATCGACGCGGATTTTGAACTGACTACCTTCCTAGTTGTGAGGATAAATGTGATGACGCGAACATCGACCGAGACTCTCAAGATCCGCAGCGTTTTCTTTTACCCCCCGTCGCATACCTACGCCGAAGACCCCGATGCCTGGTGGAGCTGGCCGGGCAACGACTTTGATGCCGAGGGTCGCCAGCAGGAGTATCTGGCCCAACTGAAGGAGATGGGCGAGCGGCTGGGACTGGACATCAGCCGGGAGGAAGGCTCTCTCTGGACGGCCGGGCAGACCGACGCGCTGATCCAGGAGTTGGAATCCGAGCCGCCGGGCGGGCTGCTGATCGTGCTGTTCGCCAACCACAGCCGGGGCCAGGCCGACCGTTTGAGTGCCGCGGCGGAGAAACTGGGTATCCCGGTGGTGTACTACATCGCCCTGGGTGTCACGCACGGACCCGGCCCCCGTTTTCGCCAGTACCGCCGCGAGGGCCTGCACTTCGTCATGTCGCTGGAGAACTTCGAGGCGATCGAACGCGGCTTGCGGCTGATCCGCCAGGGAGAACCGCTGGGCCAAGGGCCCTGGCCCGATCAAGCGACCTGAGCGGCCCCT
>SLMF01000320.1 GCA_007133715.1 Planctomycetaceae bacterium | reverse complement strand
CTCAGCCACCCCAACCAATCGAATGCCCCCGGCTCGCCCGGGGGATCGTTACGCTCCTTGCTAATGCGTGAAACGCCCCCTGGGCAAGCCGGGCCACCCAAAAGAAACAATCCATTGGAGACCTTCGGTCGGCGGTTTCGGCGGGGTCGGGAGACCCGCGCCGAGCGAGCACGAAGAACTACGAACTACGAACTACGAACCAAGCACCAAGCACCAAGCACCAAGCACGCACCACGACTTGACCGCATCACGAGGGAACCTGTGCGCAGGACGGCAAGAGGGATTGAGAAGTCGGAGGCGTTATGGCGGTACGCAGAAGCCGTAGTACGTTGGGATTGGCAGATCCGCGGTTCGCTTCACGCGATTCGCGATTGGGAAGCGACCTGACCGACCGGTTCACGGTGGCTTACGAGGAACTCCTGCCCTAGCTCCGCGTAGCGGGCGCAATGCGGTGGGATCATCTGGAGGATGTCTACCCCCGCCCGCCGTCCACTTACGGATCGAAGGTCTCCCCTCTGATGGAACTGCTGGTCGCGGGCCACCAGGACGTTGAGCTGAGTGACGAGGACTACCCCAGCTGCGTGTATGCGTTGGAAGGCCGTTATGCACGATTCGGGGCCACCATCGGCGGGTACGAGGAGGGCGGAACGGTCGTCTTTCACGTGTTTGGCGACGGCGAACTCCTGGCTGACAGCGGAGTGATGCGAGGCTTGCGGGAAACGAAGAACATCGACGTGCCGGTGGCCGGCGTGCAGTAGTTGCGTCTGGTGGTTACCGACGCCGATGACGGCTACCTTAGGCTGACAATCGTGGAGCCCGCTCGATGTGCGGAGCACGAGCAGGAGTTTGATTGGTCGGGCGGTGCCGATTTTATCGTCCGAATTGTCCACACAGGCAGGGCAAGACGGACAAGCGTTTGCCGGTCTCTTCCTGTGAGCTACGTTGCCAGTAGGATCTGGCACGCGTGGGAACGGGCGCGAAGGCCCGAGAGGAAAGGCCGCGGCGGGGCGGATTCGCCCGCGGACGCTGCTGCTGGCGAAAAACGCGGGCTGTTTCGAAAGCGGGCGGGACGAGTCGATTTCCCTCCGGCGGGCGGGTCGCATTCCAGCACGGGGACCGGATCGGGAACACGAGGCAGCTATGTTCGATAACTCGCAAGCCGACACGCGCAACCCGCTGCTGCGATTGGTTGGCGTGGACAAGACGTTTGCCATGGGCGAAGTCCGGGTCCGCGCCGCGCATCAGGTGTCGCTCGCCATCCAGCCCGGCGAATTGTTGGTCATGCTGGGGCCCAGCGGTTCGGGCAAAACGACGATCCTGAATCTGGTCGGCGGGTTGGATACGGTGACTGCGGGCAAGCTGTTTTTTCGCGATCAGGAAATGAGTGCCTGGAACCCGACCCGGCTGACTCGTTATCGTCGCGATTCGGTGGGCTTCATCTTCCAGTTCTACAATCTGGTCCCCAATCTGACCGCCTTGGAGAACGTGATGGTGGCCACCGAACTGTGTCGGCATCCGATGGATCCGGTCGAGGCGTTGGCCAAGGTGGAACTGGCGGACCGGGCCGATCATTTTCCGGCTCAGCTTTCCGGTGGCGAGCAGCAGCGAGTGTCGATCGCCCGCGCGATCGCCAAGAATCCGGAACTGCTGCTGTGTGATGAGCCGACCGGAGCCTTGGATTTCGAAACGGGCAAACGGGTGCTCCGGCTGCTGATCGACTTGAAACAGGAGTTGGGGACCACGATCGTGGTGATCACGCACAACACGGCGATTGCGGGCGTGGCGGACCGGGTGGTGCATTTGCGGAGCGGCGAGGTGACCGAGGTCGAGCGGAACAGGCAGCCGATTGCACCGGAGGAGGTGGTGTGGTGAGCGTCTTGAACCGCAAATTGAGACGGGAACTCATTTCCTCCTGGGGGGTGCTGCTCGCGATCATCAGCATCATCGCGGTGGGCGTGGCGTGTTTTGTAGCCATGGGCTCGTCTTACGGGAACCTGCGGCGAGCGATGCAAGACTACTACGCTGGCTGCCAGATGCCGGATTTCTGGATCGATCTGAAGATGGCACCCCTGCCGGAATTGGCCAGTTTGGCTGAAACTCCCGGGGTAGCCGCCCTGCGACCGCGTATCCGCTTCGCGGCTCCGGTGCTGTTGCCCGACGTGCCGAGGCCGCTGAATGCGATCGTGCTGTCCCTGCCGGACCGCCGCCAGACGGTGCTGGCGGATATCGTGTTGCGCCAGGGCAGCTACTTCACCGATCGCCGCGAGAACGAAGTGATTGTGAACGACGCGTTCGCCCGAGCGCATGGTTTGGCCCCGGGCGATTGGATTCATCTGGTTTTGAATCAGCGACGTCAGGAGCTCTTGATCACCGGTACGGCTCTTTCCAGCGAATTCACCTACCTGCTGGCACCGGGTGCGATCGTGCCGGATCCCGAACACTTTGGCGTGTTCTATCTCAAGCGAACGTATGCCGAGTCGGTGTTTGACATGGAAGGGGCAGCGAATGAGGTGCTGGGCCGCTTGGCGCCCGGCGGCAGCCTGGCCCATGTGCTGCAGGCTGCCGAGCGGCAGCTCGAGTCCTACGGGGTCCTGGCCACAACGCCGCGATCCGAGCAGATTTCGCATCAGTATTTGGAGCTCGAGATCGAAGGCCTGCGGATCTTTGCCGTGTTCATGCCGATCGTGTTCCTGGCCGTCGCCGCGCTGGTGCTGAATGTGCTGCTCAGCCGTCTGGCTGATCAACAGCGGATGGTGATCGGAACGCTGAAGGCGTTGGGCTATTCCCATGCGGAGGTGTTCCTGCATTTTCTCAAATACGGGATCACGGTCGGCGTCTTGGGCGGCTTGTCGGGCTGCCTGCTGGGTTACCTGCTGGCGGCCGGGATGACCGAGATTTACCGCGAGTTTTTCGAGTTTCCGGAGCTGATCAGTCATTTCTTTCCTTGGCTGCACGCCGTGGGACTGGCGATCAGCATCCTCTGCGCGATGTTGGGAAGCTGGCGTGGGACACGGGCGGTGCTGCGGTTGCAACCGGCCGCAGCGATGCGTCCGAAAACGCCCCGTCAGGGCGGGGCCGTCGCCCTGGAACGCGTGGGCTGGCTCTGGAAAAGACTCTCCAGCAGCTGGCGGAGCGTGTTGCGCAGCACCTTCCGCAACCGCACGCGGACGGCGACCAGCGTGGTCGCCGTGGCGCTGGGCGCCGGGATCCTGGTCAGCGGTTTCATGATGGAGTTGGCCATCCGGCATCTGGTGGACTTCCAGTTCCGCTGGGTCCAGCGAGCCGATTATGAATTGGTCTTCAAAGACGAGCGGGACGCGTCGGCATGGAGCGAAGCTCGCCGGCTGCCGGGCGTCGATCACGCCGAAGCCGTGCTGCAGGTCGGCGGGACGTTTCGGAACGGGCACCGCGAAAAGAAAGCGGGCATCACGGGGCTGCCGCCGGACGCACGCCTGACCGTACCCCGAGATCGCCACACGCGGCCGATTCGCATCCCGGTGGACGGGATCGCGATCAGCCGGATGCTGGCCCGGGAACTGGGGCTCGAACTCGGAGACCGTGTCCGCTTTCGACCCACGCAAGGACTGCGACGGGAACTCGAATTGACGGTGCGGGAAATCGCGGACGACTATCTGGGCGTGGCCGCGTATCAAGACATCCACGCGCTCAGCCGTCTGATCGGCGAGGAACGGGTGTTGACGGGCGTCCGGTTGGCGGTCGATCCACGTCCGGAAGCGGTCGCCGCGCTGTACCGCGAAGTGCGAGACATCCCGGCGATTCAAGGCGTGCACTCGCGCCACGATCTGACCACCAATCTGGAAGAGACGATCATCGAGCACATGGCCG
>SLMF01000657.1 GCA_007133715.1 Planctomycetaceae bacterium | reverse complement strand
CCCGGCGGGGGAAACGCCTGAAAAAACACCTCAAACAGATCCGCCGCGCCGCCAATGATGCCCGCGACGATGACGTCTTCGCCGAACGCTTGGCTCGCGATCAATCCGACCCGGGAGCACGCCAGCTGCTGGAAACCGTGCTCCAACACCGCCAACAGGCCCAGCAACCGATCCGCCAGGTCTTCGAGCGATTCGGCCCCAGCGGACGCCTCGCTCGCCGCACCCGCCAACTGCTGAAACGCACCGGCACCGGACCCCGAAAAGCTCAGGGAACCACACCGTTCGCAACCTGGGCCGCCGTACAACTGCACGACGCCGTCCACGACTTCTTCCAGACCGCCGATCAGGAACTGGCCGATTGGTACCAGTTGCACCGCCTCCGCATCGCCGGAAAACAACTCCGCTATACCGTCGAACTGCTCAGCGCCGCCTTTCCCAAAAACACCCGCGATCAAGCCTACCCCCTGATCCGCGATCTGCAGGATCGCCTGGGCATCATCAACGATCATGCCACCGCCCACGACCGGCTGCAGCATTGGATCGAACAGACCGCCGCCGACAACGTCCGCGCCTACCTGGAACAACGGATGCAGACGGAAGCCCGCCTGGCCGCCACACGGCATCAACAGTTCCTCGACTGGTGGAACCGCCGCCGAGCTGCCGAATTGCACCAAGTATTGCAACAGTCGCTTCCGCCAAGACACGACTGCTAGTGCCGCAAATCAGAATTGATAGGCCACCAAGGCCGGAAGTTGCTTGCTGAGTCTCCCCTGTAGCCGGGGGCATCCGGGAGAATCGAGTTATGTAACGTCAATTCTGACCTGCGGCACTCGTGCCGCGTTTGTTTGGACTATTCTCCGACCCACCTTTAGCAGGCCCTACGCCCGGCGGTGTGGAAAGGGTAAAATCGGCCCGTCCCGGAAACCGGCCGCCGAGACGCTCTGGCGGCAGGTGGCGGTGGACCGCTGTTTCCCCCGAAGACGGTAGAAAAACCGTGCGTGTGCGGCGGGGACTCCGGGACACGATGCGGTTCGGTTGCCGTCTCGGTGTCCATTGTTCGAATAGAATCACCCGAATGGAGGTATTTCGATGCGTTTGATTCTGGTAGGCCCGCCCGGAGCAGGAAAGGGAACGCAAGCAGCAGCGTTGGTCCAGCGGTTGAACGTGCCCCATCTGTCGACTGGCGACATGCTGCGTGCGGCGGTTGCCCAGGGCACGGAACTGGGCAAGAAGGCGGACGAATTCATGAAAGCGGGCGGGTTGGTCACCGATGACTTGGTGATTCCGATCGTGGTCGAGCGGATTCGCGAGTCGGATTGTGCGGCCGGTTTTTTATTGGACGGTTTCCCCCGCACTCGTCCTCAGGCGGAAGCCTTGGACCGGGCGATGCAGGCGGCCGGAGTTTCGTTGGATGCTGTGGTGGTGATCGAAGTGCCGGACGAGCTGATCGTGGAACGGATCACGGGCCGCCGCATGGACCCGGAGACGGGTGCGATTTACCACTTGAAGTTCAATCCGCCGCCGGAGGAGATCGCGGGCCGTCTGCAGCATCGCCAGGACGACACGGAAGAAGCTTGCCGGGCCCGGCTGCAGAAATACCACAGCGAGACGGCCCCCATCATCCCGTATTACGATCAGCAAGGTCTTTTGCGGCGGATCGATGGCGTGGGTGATCCGCAGCGAATCGCCGAAAATCTGTTCGCCGCGCTCGGGTTGGACGCCTAACGGCGCAATTCACATTTTGGTCATTGGTTATTCGCTCGGCGCGGGTCTCCCGACCCCGCCGGAACGGTCATTCGCTCGGCGCGGGTCTCCCGACCCCGCCGGAACGGCCGACCGAAGGTCTCAAATGGAAGACGTCATCGGTCGTAGATCGTTGATGGTTGTGATTTCGTAGGGCAAAGGGGACTCCCCGCGTGCGTTTTTTCGCCAACGGCCATACATATCGGCCTCCTCAGCAGAATTCGTGGGTGAATTCGGGCTCAGGAAGATGTCCAAGTTGATTCCGCTGGCGAGGTTTTCGCGATGCACTTTTCCGCCCCAACTTTTGTGACCGCGGTGCTGTTGGTTTGTGGGACATTGTGGGCGGAGCCTCCGGAGCCGCGTTGGCAGGGGCCGCCTTTGCAACGCTCGATTTCGATTCGCGACGGGCAGACGGATCAGCCGGTGGCGTGGGATCGCTTGTTGGACGCTTTGGCGGCGGCCGACGTGGTGTTTTTGGGCGAGCAGCATACGGACGAGACGAGTCATCGCGTACAGCTGGCGGTATACGAAGAGCTACTCGCCCGGCGTCAGCAGCGAGTGGTGTTGGCCTTGGAGCAAGCCGACCCGTTGGCGGCGTCCAGCCGCTTTCACCGGTTGCGGCTGGCCCGCGACGTGCTGGGCCACACGCTGCCGGAGGTGCTTGCGCGTCTCGAAGCGGAGGATCGCCGCAACGTGTTGATCGTGCCGGGGGTGTCTTATGCCGAGGCGAGTTGGATGCGGGAGTTAGGGCAAAGCGTCCGGGATTTTCGCGACACGATGACCCTGCACTGGTTGCCCGGTTTGGGCGGCCGGCTTCCGGCGGATTGAATCCGTGGTGAGCCCCTCGCAGCCGGGGTGGCGACCCGGTTCCGTTTCGGGCGTCAACTCAAGCCGGTAGCGGTGCCATCGGGCAGGACTCGGATCCGCGCGGCCGCGGGTACTTTGGGCAATCCCGGCATGGTGAGGATCTCGCCGCAAATGACGACGACAAATCCCGCGCCGGCACTGACCCGCAACTGGTTGACTTCCACGACGAAGTCGCGAGGTCGGCCGCGGAGGCGGGGATCGTCGGACAGCGACTTGGGGGTCTTGGCGATGCACACGGGCAACCCGCCGTAACCGGTTTCTTCCAACAGCCGCAGATCCTGCTTGGCACGGCGGTCGAAATCGACCTCGGCCGCCCCGTACAATTTCTGGGCCAGGGTGACGATCTTCTCTTTCAGCGACATTTCCAGGGGATAGGCGAAACGCAGCTCGTGGGGACGGTTCACCTCGATGTTTCGCAACACGGCTTCGGCCAGCAGTTCCGCGCCGGCGCCCCCGTCGGCGAAATGGGACGCCACCACCGCTTCGACCCCCTGCTGGCGGCAGGCTTCGATGATCCGCTGCAGATCGGCATCGGAATCGTCGGCAAAGCGATTGATGGCGACCACCGGTTCGCGGTTGAACAGGCGGATATTGGCGATATGCTGGGCCAGGTTATCCAGCCCGCCTCCGGAGAAGCCGCCGTGATGCAGGACCGCCTGCTGCGTGGCGACGATCACGACGCTTTGGGGGTTCAAGTCGGCGATGCGGCATTTGATATCGAAGAATTTCTCGGCCCCCAACTCGGTGGCGAAACCGGCCTCGGTCACCACCACCTGGGCCAACTTCAAAGCCAAACGTGTGGCAATCGCCGTGTTGGTTCCCTGCGCGATATTGGCAAACGGACCGCCGTGCACGAAGGCGGGCGTGCCTTCCCGGGTTTGTACCAAGTTGGGATGGATCGCATCGCGCAACAGGACCTGCATCGCACCTTGCGCTTGCAGATCGCGGGCGAATACCGGCTGGCCCTGGAACGTGAAGGCCACCACCATGTTGCCCAACCGCTCGCCCAGATCGGCATAGTCGCGTGCCAGGCACAAGATGGCCATCACTTCGGATGCCGGAGTGATACTGAAGCCATCCTGGCGGGGAACCCCGTGTTTGACACCGCCCAAGCCGATGAAGATCTCGCGGAGGGCGCGGTCGTTCAAGTCGATCACCCGCCGCAGCACGATCCGCCGGGCGTCGATCTTCAGATCGTTGCCATGTTGCAAATGGTTGTCCAGCATGGCGGCCAGCAGGTT